>NZ_JACJQM010000015.1:0-141030 GCF_014696655.1 Nostoc sp. FACHB-888
TTAAATTCGTTGAGTATTATTTTCTTAATTATCCTAATTTTTTGCGTTGTCATTAACTGAAATTAATTCATACTTCAAATTGAAGTGCGGAATGTGGGTTATAAATTATCGATTTGCGCTTCTATTACAGACTGAATAGATGTTGAAACTTGTGAGAGAAAATTGTATCCAGTTAGGGATTCTAATGAGTCAACGCTAACCCGATAGTTTCTCCAATCCGCTGTTCGCACCCCTTGTATATTGGGAATATTTACAGCAATGACTCTCGTGCTATTTGTCACGCCAGCAAGACCTAAACCTGGAGTATCGAGGACAACAATAATTTTCCAGGTTCTATTAGGGACTTGAACCCGTCCATTAGCTATTGTATAGAACCTTCCATTAGAACCAGTACCGCCCATCCCATATCCACCAGATATAATGTAGAGTTCTTTACCCTGTCTTACTAGAGTTCTGGCATATTCCTCTAGGTTTGCCCAAATCCCCTGATTGTTATCTGGGGCTTGAGCAATCATGTTGCTCATCAAAAAGGTGGCAGAATTATTGTTAACACTACTAGTCCTGTCACCACTAGGGGTCATGTGACCACGATCAAACCCACTTCCACTAAAATCGGTAGATTGAACTTGATAGCACCCAGAAGGAAGGGTTGTATCAGCCCGGAAATTATCTTGCCTTGATGTGCTACCTAACCAACTACTATTCAATTGCCAAGACACCCAATTTGCTCTACCTGTTCCGCAGTTGTAACCAATTACATACTGTGGTTTGACTAGCAAGTAGTTATTTAGGTTGAAAGTTCCAGCATTGCTTGGGTTGCCAAGGGTTAGGTGAACGCTTACTGATGACTGGGCTGGTACAATCTGTGCCAACCCAATTATGAATAAAACTACTACTACAAATGGTAGTAAAAAGTTGAAAATCTTGACTTTTTTCACATTTTTGCACTTTTGATGACAAAAACAGTGTCCGAGTTCTTCACTTCAATATCAAGCATCCAGTGATACAAAAATCTTTATTTTTGTAATGGTAAATGTGTAGTGATACAATAGCCGGAAATCTTTGTTCGGCAAAAGTTAACAATCAATAAATTACTACTTTACCAGTATCTTAATAACGAGCCATGCCTACGGCGGGCTACGCCTACGCTTCAAATTTCCCATCTCTACACCAACATTTATACATCTAATTAGCAACGCCAATCTATATTTTTAGAGAAAATTTAATTTATGGGATAAATGAAGGCGATGCCTGCGGAAGCAAGGTACGCAGGTATCGCCTTTTCATTTGAGACATTCGTACAGGGGCAGATAGAAACTTGAACGTCAGCAGTTAATAGACCTCTTACAAAAGTCAAAAAATCAGGAATGTCATTCTGATCGGAATGCAGTGGAAAAAAGAATTTTACCAGATGTTTTACTCCGCTCAACATGACAATTTAAGCATTTATGCAAAATGTCTAATAATGAAGGTGAGCATACCTATTGCCTTAATGTCTAACTTTCTGGTTACAGCGGCGGCTATTTAATTACCTTAAAATTCTCAATAGTGAGATATTTTTCTTCATCAGCTATCTGACTGTTGTAATCAATATTAATTTGGGTTGGATAGCCGAATCTAGCACTGTATTGCACATTTAGGCTGAAAGCTTTACGGTTGATAGCATCTTGAATCACATCAAACAGCTTAGGAATTGTGTTGTAATTTTGGAAAAATTCTGGATTAACTGGTTTACCTGTAGCTACAGAAGTGACAGAAGTTGTTTGACCATTACGTACTTCAATTACTACTGGGCCTCTAGCATCGCCTATACAAAAGCAACTATTGCTAACTGTATAACGATAGTTGGAAATATTTTGCTGATTCCACAAATTGCGATTAAATTTTAATCGTCTTAGATTCAAATTCTTACTCGCTGGCGATTGTGCTATCTCTACGGGAGATTTGGACATTACTGGTAGGTTCAGTCCAAAAGATAGCAATAACCCGGCACTGATAATGATAGGTAAACGCATATCCATCTATTAAGTTTCAAAAGTATTATATATGTATTATATATATGAATTTATCTATTTGTTTAAGTACACTTTATATTTTTATTAAAATTCTTCAGTGGGGAGTCAAGAGCAAATAGCAAATTTATGACTGTACAAACTTGTTAGTGAGTGTAGTTTTAAGTCTATAGCTAAATCAGATCCGACGCTTTGGCGCAGCTCCCTTTCGGTATCGCATACGTGCGAAAATATTTTCTCTATGTCGTAAAATTTTTACTGTAAAAACAAATTTTTTATTTTAAGCATGAATGATTCACAAGTTTGGTATATTGTCAAACATTCTGCTGGTAATTGCAAAATTGTCCCCAGCGACAAAGTTGGAGACGATAATGTAGAGATTGTAGAACAGTGGGGGCCTTTTAGTTCGCAAGAAGAAGCGATCGCTCGGCGTGTAGGACTTATTAGGGCTGGAAAGTGCCAACCAGTTTAAGTTAGGAGTTAAAAGTTGACAATGGTTACCTTAAACGTTTGTAGAGACGTTGCATTGCAACGCCTCTACATTCTGTTTCGCAAGCGTCTAATGATGATTTTTATTCCTAACTCCTCACTATTCACTCCTAACTTTTCATTTTTCTGCCGTGGCTGCGCCCTGAGCAGCAATTTTTTTACCTATAACTTCCACTGCTTTAGCAAATTGAGGGTCTTGTAGGGTAGCGAGTTTGTCACGTTCGTTGAGCCACAAATCCTGTCGCTGGGCATCTGTCAAATCCACTTTTATATCTGGATCAATACCATGCTTATTAATATCTCTATCATTGGGCGTATGGTATTTAGCAATTGTCACCGCTAATCCTGAGCCATCTTCTAGTGGACGTACAGATTGTACTAATCCCTTACCAAAGGTTTGAGTTCCCACCAACGTTGCACGTTTGTTGTCCTGCAACGCTCCTGAAAGGATTTCGCTAGCACTGGCTGAACCTTTATCCACTAATATTACCAACGGTTTATTTGTCAGAGCGCGTCCGTTTGCCACTTCTCGCTCTCGCTCACCTTGGCGGTCAATGGTAGAAACAATTGTGCCTTTATTCAGCCACATCCGGGCAATATCTATACTAGAGAAGAGTAAGCCACCTGGATTACTGCGGAGATCAAGGATATATCCAGCTACCCGTTTGCTTTCTAAATCTTTGATTGCGGTTTGCATTTCTTTACTAGCATTGGCACTGAACTGATTCAAGCGAATGTAGCCAAGGTTACCTGCTGGAGTTTTCTTTTGGGAGTATTTAACTGGATGGATTTCAATCCGCGCTCTTTTGATGTCAAACTGTTTTGTCTGACCATTGCGCTGAATCATTAAAGTGACTTTCGATCCTGCTTCACCTCGAATCAGGGATACTGCCTGATTGGTATCCATCCCCTTGGTACTTTTATTGTCGATTTTGAGAATGATATCTTTTGCCAAAACACCAGCTTTAAAAGCTGGTGTATCTTCGATTGGCGCAATTACAACCAATTGCTTGGTTTTTTCATCCTGGCTGATCGTGATCCCAATCCCTGTCAGTTCTCCAGAGGTATCCACTTGCATATTCTTGAATTCCGCTGGGTCCATAAACCGGGTGTACGGGTCTTCTAGCTTTTTGAGCATTTCCCGAATGGACTTATACGCTTCCTGCGGATTACTGTAGGACTTGCTTAAGTATTCCTTACGAACAGCCTGCCAATCTACTTGATTAAAAGTACCGTCTACATATTGGCGTTGAACAATTTGCCAAACTTCATCTACTAATTCTTTGGGACTTGCTTTAAATAAAGCCTGACCTCGCGAGTGAATCCCAAGGCTAGTAACAGCGATTGTGGAGAGTGTCACTGCCGTAGCACCCAAAACAAGCTTACTTTTTGTAATCACCATAATGACAGCTGCGTCAGAGGGAAAATATATAGTCAGTATGCTCAATCTAACACAGGCTACCACTGTACAGACCGAGTATGTATCCCTAATTTAAACAAAATACTTGACAATCCGGCTAACTTGATGGTCTAAAGATACAAAACTTTTGGGCACAGGGCATGGGGCATGGGGCATGGGGCATTGGGTATTGGTTATTCTTCTTATCTCCCTTATCTCCCTTATCTCCCCCTGCTCCCTCATCTCCCCCTGCTCTCTTACGGTTCTACCCAGCGTTCATCGGCCTTAATGAGGTTAATTAATTCCTCTACACCTTTATCTTCTGGGACTTTTTTAATTTCCTCTCTACCACGATACAAAGAAATGTAACCAGGTGTTTTGCCAACATAGCCATAGTCGGCATCTGCCATTTCTCCAGGTCCATTGACAATACAACCCATAACTGCAATGTCTAAACCTGTTAAATGTTTAGTGGCTTCCCGGACTTTGTGTAGCACTTCTTCTAGGTTAAACAAAGTGCGTCCACAGGAAGGACAAGCGACGTATTCCACCATCGTTTTTCGCAATCCCAAAGCCTGGAGAATGCTGTAACAGACGGGAATTTCTTTTTCTGGTGCTTCTGTAAGTGAGACGCGAATTGTATCGCCAATGCCATCAGCAAGTAGGGTAGCAATACCAGCCGTGGATTTAATTCGCCCGTATTCGCCATCACCGGCTTCCGTAACGCCTAAATGTAGCGGATAGTCCATACCCAGTTCATCCATGCGCTTGGCGATCAGGCGATAGGCGGCTAGCATCACCGGTACTCGTGAGGCTTTCATGGAAATTACCAAGTTGCGGAAATCCAAGGATTCACAGATGCGAATAAATTCTATGGCAGATTCCACCATGCCTTCTGGGGTGTCACCGTAGGTAAATAGCATCCTTTCAGCGAGGGAACCGTGATTTACCCCAATTCGCATCGATTTGCCTTGATCGCGCAAAGAAACTACTAGAGGTTCTAGGGTTTCGCGGATTTTTTCGCCAATTTCGTCAAATTCGGCTTTAGTATACTCGGTTCGATTGACGTTGGGCTTTTCAAAAACATATAACCCGGGATTAATCCGCACTTTTTCTATGTGCTTGGAGACTTCCAGAGCGATTTTTAGTCCGTTGTGATGGACATCAGCCACAATTGGCACGTCTTGGTAAGTTTTTATTAATTTTTGTTTAATTTCTGCTAAAGCTTTAGCATGAGCCATACTCGGCACTGTGACACGGACAATTTCGCAGCCAATTTCGTGCAGACGACGAATACCAGCTACGGAACCATCAATATCAAGAGTGTCTTCGTTAATCATCGACTGCACTACAACGGGGTAGCCACCGCCAATGGTGACATTTCCCACCTTTACGGGACGGGTTTTACGCCGTTTAATAGTTGTGTCAAAGGTAGGTTGGCTGGATGTAGTATTTGAAGTATCTACTATGGGGAGAGTTTGCATAACCTGATTAGGTAAATTTGCTGTCGTTATTTGCTGTCGTTAAAATATCAGATTTGATAAATCTCTGTTTCTCAGATTGCCACAGGTGGTGGCTCTTTGGGACGATTAATATAGAAAAAAAAACGAAAATAAGACAGGCAAAGAAATAAAGAGCAATTCAAAGGTTTTGCTCATTTATAAAGATATATTGCTGAAAAATTCTTTTAACTGAGTAGCTTGAGTAGCGATCGCGCGGGTTTTATAGAAAAGCTTAAGGAAGCGATCGCTTTATTGCTGAGTCATAAATATTACTAATACCATCATAATTCTATGAGCTAACCTGCAATATCACGATTCATAAGAGCGATAACTTCTCTGCGAGACGCTACGCGAACGCTAACGCTAAAATTATGTTTTTCTAATACAAATATACTATTTAGTGTAGGCTTGAGAAAATTTCGGGATTGAAATTATTGATGTTATTACAGAATAAAAGCGACTGTAATTATGAATACCCAAATAAACCCCCAACTATTAATTCCCCCACACTTTAACCCTGAAGAAGTGGGCGAAGTCTGGCGCGTACCTTACCAAGAACGTGCCGCCGAAGCTGAAATCTGGGCAAAACAACACGATATCAAACCCGCATCTTTAGATAAAAGCCGGATTTGCTTGCTATTAATTGATGTCCAAAACACCTTTTGTATCCCAGAATTTGAATTATTTGTAGGTGGAAAATCTGGACATGGCGCAGTGGATGATAACGTCAGATTGTGTGAGTTTATCTATCGCAACTTGGGAGCAATTACAAAAATTGTACCTACTCTAGACACCCACACGGTAACGCAAATCTTCCATCCCATCTTTTGGGTGAACGCCGCCGGAGAACATCCTACCCCAGCAGCTACTAACATCACTCCAACAGACATTGAACAAGGTATCTGGAAGGTTAATCCAGCAGTTGCTGACAGTGTTACTAATGGAGATTATGAATTACTAGAAAAACACGCTTATCATTACATTAGAAAACTCAGCCAAGACGGTAAATATCCCCTCACCGTTTGGCCTTATCATTCTATGTTGGGCGGTATCGGTCATGCTTTAGTTTCATCAGTAGAAGAAGCCATCTTTTTCCACAGCATTGCTCGTCAGAGTCAGGCACAATTTGAAATTAAAGGTGAAAATCCCTTAACAGAGAACTATTCCATTTTACGTCCAGAAGTGTTGGAAGATTTTGAGCAACGCCCACTTGCCCAAAAGAACACGCGCCTGATAAAGCAACTTTTAGAATATGATGCAGTAATTATTGGTGGCCAAGCTAAAAGTCACTGTGTTGCCTGGACAATTGACGATTTATTAACAGAAATTAAACAGGTAGATGCTTCCCTTGCTCAAAAAATTTATCTTTTAGAAGATTGCACTTCCCCCGTTGTCGTTCCAGATGTTGTGGACTATACAGAACAGGCAAATGCTGCATTTGCAAGATTCGCAGAGGCAGGAATGCATATCATAATATCTAGCGAATTTGGGAATTGGGCATAGGGCATGGGGCATCGGACATGGATAAACAATTATAAATAATGGTTCTTCTTCCTTTGCTTACCCTGCTCCCTTGTCTCCTACTTCTCATTTCTTCAAATAACCCTTTGGATCTTCCGCTACCCAACCCAGGGATGAGGTAGAACGCACTTCAAAATGGAGGTGCGGTTGACTGGAGGTTGGTTGTCCACTAGTACCTACTGTTCCCAGTAAGTCGCCTTTGTTTATTTGCTCACCGACAGTAACCTTGATACTGTCAAGCTGGGCGTAGCGGCTTTGGAGTCCGCCAGCGTGATTAATAATGACTAACTTGCCATATGAACCTTGCTCATTAGCAAAGGCTACAGTTCCAGGCGCGATCGCTTGCACATTTGTACCAATTGGTGCTAATAAATCAACACCACTATGGAAGAAAACTTCATTTGTAGCAGGATTAATTTGCCAGCCATAAGCTAATCCCACATTTGCAGCTTCCCCCAAAGGATATCCAGCCAAGGATGCGCGGTTTGGCGTACCTCCACCAGTAGGCAAAGGGGACTTAGTTACAACACCATTGGGCGACCAATTTACCCCCGGAACAAACACAATTCTAGGGTCTTGTTGACAGCCATTCACTTCAAAAAGGCTATCAGCACGAACTTTATATTGTGCCGCCACTTGTCGCCAAGTTTGACCACTAGGCACTTCGACTACAATCCCATTGTAGGGAGGAATTTGAAGTACACTACCAACGGCTGCGATTGCACCGCTCTGCAAAGCTGGATTCATGCCGATAATAGTTGTAGGTAGGAGATTGTAACGCTGCGCTATCCTCTCCAAAGTTTCGCCACGAACAACTTTATGGCGTTGGAAGCGAGATAGGGCTGGAGTTGGGCAACCACCTACAGCAGCGTTGGCGCTGTTAGTGTTTGGCAACATGGATACTAGGCTTAAGGCGCTAACTAAGCTACAGAGAAACAGTTGACGAAAGGGTAAAATCATGTATACATATCAAAAGCGCATTAACTTTAAATTTTAGATGGAGAGTCTGGAAAGTGGGGAGCAGGGAGCAGAGGGGAAAGAGGTAATTTTAATTCTCCCCCTTGCTCCCTGTCCCCTACCCCTCTGCTTCTTTTGCCCCATGCCCAATACCCAATACCCAATATCCAATACTTAATTCCTCATAAATTGATCTATCCACTTGTCGTTAGCTTGACTACACTTAGAAGTTAGCAACTGCATTTCTGTCCTTAAGCAGAATGATTATGAAGTTATCCTTAAAGCAACTGTCGGTTTATTTATTTTTATTGGTGTTCGGGTGTGGTGCAGGTATATTTGGCAGTCGCTATCTCCTGCTAAAAAACCCCTCGTTTCAACAGTTAAAAAATGTAACAATGGCTTCGCCTCCAGAATCTGTAGTGCCAAATTCTTCTAATGGAGGGATTGGTTCTACCGGCGGCGATAATGTGAATTTTATTGCGACGGCAGTGCAAAAAGTTGGCCCGGCTGTGGTGCGAATTAATGCCACTCGCAAAGTTGCCAATCCTATCTCTGATGCTTTGAAAAATCCCCTCTTACGACGATTCTTTGGAGAGGATGAGCAACCAATTCCCCAAGAACGCATTGAGCGCGGTACAGGATCGGGATTTATTTTGAGCGAAGATGGAGAATTACTCACTAACGCTCATGTGGTAGCAGATACAGATACAGTACAAGTCACCCTCAAGGATGGTCGGAGTTTAGAGGGGAAAGTGGTAGGAGTTGACTCGGTGACAGATGTCGCAGTGGTGAAAATAAAAGCTGATCATTTACCGACTGTGAAACTGGGCAATTCGCAAAACTTAATCCCAGGGCAATGGGCGATCGCTATTGGCAATCCTCTAGGTTTAGATAATACTGTCACTATTGGCATCATTAGCGCTACAGATCGCACCAGCACTCAAGTCGGTGTCCCCGATAAGCGAGTCAGCTTTATTCAAACTGATGCCGCAATTAACCCTGGTAATTCTGGTGGCCCCTTGTTAAACGCCCAAGGCGAAGTGATTGGTGTTAACACTGCCATCCGCGCCGATGCTCAAGGGCTTGGTTTCGCCATTCCCATTGAAACTGCCGCCCGCATAGCCAATCAACTTTTTACTAAAGGGCGTGTGGAACATCCCTTCTTGGGTATTGAAATGGCAGACCTTTCTCCCATCAAAAAACAGCAGATTAATCAAGAAAACCAACTGAACATTGAGCAGGAAGCCGGGATTGTGATTAAAGGAGTCACAGATAATTCCCCAGCCAAGCGTAGAGGGCTGCTTCCTGGGGACGTGATTCAAAAAGTTAATGGTAAAGCAGTCAAAACCTCAGCCCAAGTTCAGAAGCTGGTAGAGTCTAGCCAAGTTGGGGACATAATAGCTATCGAAGTCAACCGCAACGGTAAAATTCAAACCTTCAAAGTACAATCAGGAGCTTATCCTGAAAGGAAGTAGGCAGAATAATTCGTAACTAATTAATTCGTAATTCGGAGTTACAAGAATTTCGCAGACTCGCTATAAGCGTACTCCTAAGGAGAAGCAAGTTACACGTAATGATGCGCGCTAAAAAAGTATAAACACTCTTTACGGTCGTTAATTGTTAACTGTTAACTGTTGACGGTTAACGGTTATCAGTCATCAGCCTTCATGTAAATATTCAACTTAAATGGGTAACGGCATAGCAACTTTTAGAGATGCTATGCCGTTACATAGCGTCTTCCCTTCTCCCAAAAGGAGACGTTAGCGCCTGCCGTAGGATGCCCAAAGGGCTATAGGGAGAAGAGAAGGCTTTACGCTGCGTAGTGGAAGCTTTAACTCTCCACTGTCTTATGAACCACCAAATTCAGATATTTTGGTGCTAGCTTGTACCTTCTTAATTACGAATTACGTAGCTTGCCTCTCGCCGGAGGCGAGTATTACAAATTAGTAATTATTTGATCAATAGTCCAAGAATCTATGACTACTGACTATTGATTATTGACCATTAGATAAATGCTCTAACTGCATTCTTTGTTCCATCTGGCGCAGAAAATACCCTGTCATCATGGCCGACGCTAGAAGCCCAGCTAAGTTCTCCCGATCTGTTGTGATTTGCACGTTGAAACTTTCAGCCGGGAGCATTCCCACAAGCCCTTGGACATTTTGCGAGATGATTTGTTTAATTTCGGGGCTGGCAGACTGAGCAATCCTCGCTAAAACATCAGGAGACTGATGCTGTAAATATTTGAGTAACTGATTGGGGTATTGCTCAGAGTGGTCGGAAAGAAGTTGATTAGGGTGTTCCTCAGAGTTGTCATTCAAAAAGTCAGGATTAAACACCATTGGCAGTTTTATTTAGCTTAATTGCTAACTCTACTCTAAACCATAGTACAAGGGTAATGCATTCACCATAGGTATAAGTCATTGGGCATTCGGTACAAGGGGCAGAGAGCAGGGAGCAGAGGGGAAAGAGTAATTTTATTTTATTCTCTCCCTTGCTCCGGGCTTCCTCCCCTAGTTCCCACTCCCCACTCCCTTTAGTTCTAGTTCTAGTTCTAGTTGTTCTTCCTTTTGGCTATTGGAAAGTATTTGCGGGAGTTGTTCAATTTGGAAATACTGATGAAATTTTGGGGTTACTTGGAGTGAATAGGAGCGAGAATCATTGTCTCGGCGCTTTCGGATGAAACCAAGTTCGACGAGTTCCGGAACGTGTTGATATACTCCTGAACCGCGTAGATTAATCAAGTCGCTCTGGAGTATAGGACTATTAAGGGCGATCGCAGCCAAAGTCCGCAATGCACCTACACCCAATTCTACTGGTATCATCGTTTGCACTAAGTCATGAAAGTCAGACCGGAGTTGCAAACTGTAACCATCTGGGGTTTCGATTACCTCTAAGGCACTATCTCGGTGGGCATAGTTGTCCATTAGTTCAATTATCCCTTCCTTGACAGCAGCGCGATCGCACGCGGCATACTCGGCAATTTCGCCGAGCGACAAGGGTTTACCCTTTAAATACAGAATTGCTTCTATCTTCGTCGCTATGGCTGTAATCATTTAGTCATTGGTCATTAGTCATTGGTTATTGGTCATTAGTACATGACAACTAACAATCAACAAGTGTGTGGCATTATATCGTAAATTGCCAAAATATTGTTTGAAACTTTCAATTAGGGCATTGAGAAGAGGCAGAGGGGAAAAAGATAATTTTTATTCTCCCCCTACCTCCCCTGCCTGCCCTGCTCTCCCTGTCCCCCACTCCCTCAAAAACCTCTAGTTGTGAGAATAAATTCTGCGATCGCTAAATCTTGTGGAGTAGTCACTTTTAAATTTGTCTCTTCTCCCTCGACAATTCGCACTTCAATACCACACCTTTCAAGTAAAGCCGCGTCGTCAGTTACTTCCCAGCCTTGACGGACACCTTCAGCGTGGCACTGTTTCAACAACTTGACATTAAATCCTTGGGGAGTTTGTGCTGCCCATAATTGTCGTCTATCGGGTGTTTTTTGAATTATGCCTTGTTCATCGACAACTTTGATGGTGTCTTTGACAGGTACACCTGCAATTAAACCAGGACAGTGGCGAATGGCCTCGGCACAAGAGTTAAATAAATCTGGTGTGACAAGGCATCTGGCCCCATCATGAATCAATACTTGTTCTGCGGTCGCTGGTAGCGCCTGCAAGCCGTTGTAAACAGATTCCTGGCGGGTGGAACCACCTGTGATCAATTCCACTGGTTTAGTTAGCTTGAGATCGGCGAAAATTGCTTTGAAGTCTGGCCAATCAGTAGGCTGAGAAATAATCCCGATCCAACTGATGGTATTCGCGGCTTCTGCGGCTAATAGAGTCCAAGCAATAATTGGTTGCGATCGCACGAGCAGCAGGAGTTTATTGCGGTTACTCCCCATTCTTTTTCCGATTCCCGCAGATGGAATTAGTAAATACACAGAATTCCTCAATCTTTAAGCTATATATTTTCCCCTAAAATAGGGAGCGAGTAAGCGTCAATAAATATTATGCGAGTAGTAGCCCTTGTACCTGGCGGAATTGGCGACCAAATTCTCTTCTTTCCGACTCTAGATGACCTGAAGCGTAATTATCCTAACGCTCAGATAGATGTCGTTGTTGAACCCCGGTCAAAGGCTGCCTACCGAGTGAGCAAGTCAGTTCACGAGGTACTGACCTTTGATTTTCAAGACCGTAATAGTCTGGCAGATTGGGGTAACCTGGTGGGCACAATTCGCGATCGCGAATACGATATTGCCATTGCTGTTAAGCAAAATTGGTTGGTGGGTCTGATACTCTGGTTGACAGGAATCACCACACGCATTGGCTACCAAGGCAAAGGGGCGGTTTTTCTTACCAACGCTGTCCTATTCAAACCATCCCAGTATGCGGCGGCAGTATATCATGATTTGCTGCAACCATTAAGCATAAAAACCCCTGTTCCAGAGTTAGCTGTAAATGTGCCAAAACCAGATATTGAGTGGGCACAAAATGAACAAAAACGCTTAGGGGTACATGAAACAGGCTATATCTTGATTCATGGCGGTTCTGGCCAGTTATCCCAGGCTAAAGAACTGGATAAAATTTACCCTGTCGATAAGTGGCACCAAATTATTCAAAACTTCCAAGATAAGCAGCCGGATCTGCCTGTGGTGGTGATTAAGGGAATTGATGATGAGCAGTTTGTGCGATCGCTTCTGGGGTCTTCTCCAGATATCAAGGTGACTGCCCCAGATGATATTGGCAAGGTAACTGCTATAATTGCCGGAGCAAATCTGATGTTAGCTACTGATAGTGCGGCACTACAACTGAGTGTTGCAGTCCAAACTTATACCATTGCCCTATTTGGCCCCACCAATCCAGCTAGGTTGTTGCCGAAAAACGATAAGTTTTTGGCTATTGAATCCCCTACGGGAAAAACGGCGGATATTTCACCAAACGCAGTTTTAGAGAAAATCTGGGGTGGCTAAACCAGCAGGTTGTCCCAATTTATGCAATCAGCTTATTGGATATCCAATGTAGTTATGCGTTTGTTAAATGACCGCAAAACCTGGCCGTGACAGCTAGATTTTGCGGTTATTTCAGTATTTAAAAAAGAAGCCAGAAGTTATACCAATTTGAAAAAAGAATGCGACATATGGGTAGGGGCACAACAATGTTGTGCCCTTACAAATAATTGATGTGTCGCAAACATTATTTGAATTGGTATTAGAATTCAGAGTCAATACCCTCTCTACGAGACGCTATTCTATCCCTCGGTAGCACAGAATTCATCCTGAATTCTTTTTTGTTAAAATATCTCAAAAAAAGCATCCTCTAATTCATAACCCAGCATTTGGGCCATAGACTTCAGCCGCGAGAGACTGGGGATATCCTGCTGTTTGAGCCAATCACCTAAAATAAAGATTTTGTGCATCAAAAATATTTCTAAGGCTTCAGGATTATACTGAATGCCTTCCTTGGAACTGAACTGGTGTGGTACTAGCATGGCGGCATAACGAGCAAATTCTCCAGCTTTCCAATCTAGTAAAAATGGTAACCAAGGGTATTTGGCATCTAGGCGCACAAACCACAGCCGCACCTCTGGAATTTCTGAGAGTTCCCGTGGATCGTCAGGTTTGAGTTCATAATTGATATCAAAGCATAGCTGCTGTTCATGGGATGCGACCCCACCATCTTGCAGCAGTTGTTCAATCACCGTAGACGCAGGCGATAAATCCAGATTGTTAATGAAGTCATTATTCAGTGCGATCGCAATTGTCTTTGATTCAGCAGCCACTTTCTTGATGCTCAACTGTAGGATCGAGAATATACAGTAGCAGCTTTTAGGACTTGACGCTACATTGACCTTTACTAGCACAAAGTCTTCTTCACAAAGCAATTAGTATTTAGTGATACCAATTCTCCCTCAACTTGTATTTAATACTTACTTTTTAGGTACTTCCAACAAATAAATTATCTAATCTTCTGGGTGTGCGTCTCGCCTGCCCCAAAGTGGACATTTACAGCAAATTTAAGTTAAAGTTGTAATGAGTTTGTTTTAGATTAAGGTCTGACAAAGTAGCCATCAACAAGCAAAAAAATCATTATCGCAACCTGTAACTTCCGCAGCATCAAAAGCCAAAACACAAGTACAGGGAGAAAAAGCTGTGTGCAATATCATTGCATATATTAAATAAGCAATAAACATTGAAATGGGAAAATTCCCTCAACAGTTAACAAGCTGTAATATGCCAAAACAAACAATTTCTACAAAACCAATTCGTTCATTAGAAGATGCGCTAGATCGCTGTCAAATCCTGGGTATGCGCGTCAGCCGCCAGCGTCGTTTTATTCTGGAATTACTTTGGCAAGCAAATGAACATCTTTCTGCTAGAGAGATTTATGATCGCTTGAACCAAGAAGGTAAAGATATCGGTCATACCTCTGTTTATCAAAATTTAGAAGCATTATCCAGTCAGGGTATCATTGAGTGTATTGAACGCTGTGATGGGCGTTTGTACGGCAATATTAGTGACTCTCACAGTCATGTCAACTGTATAGATACAAATCAAATTCTTGATGTTCATGTGGAACTTCCAGAAGATTTGATCCGCAAAATTGAAGAACAAACAGGAGTGCGGATTACTGACTACAGTATTAACTTTGTTGGCTACCGCAACCCGCAAGAAAGCTGATGGAAGTTAGGAGTCATTCAATTTTAGATTTTGGATTAAATAATAGATTTTAAATCTAAAATTGACGGCTTTCCTAGCTAATAAAACCTAATAATCATTATTATCATCAATAAGGTTATTGCCAAAAACTGTCTCATCATCGACATCATCATCATATAAATCTACTGGTGCAATTGTGCCTTCAGAGCTTTCAATTAGTCCGTTCGCAGGGAGTTTGTTCCAATTATTATCTGTGTTTGCCGTAATTTTGACGGTATCTAAGAAGGGTTGCTGCGATGCCTGCGGCGGTAAACTACGCAAATGTTTCAGTCCTTGAAAGGATTCTTTGGAGAACAAGGCACCATTATCAGCAGCTAATTCTTTGTCAGCCTCAATGAGAATTGCATCCAATAAGCAGGCCTTGGTGAGATCGGCTGAATTAAGATTTGTCCCCATAAGGTTAGCTTGTTGGAGGTTTGCGCCTGTAAGGTTAGCCTGTTGGAGGTTTGCACCTGCGAGGTTCGCCTGTTGGAGGTTTGCACCTGCGAGGTTCGCCTGTTGGAGGTTTGCACCTGCGAGGTTCGCTCCGATTAACTCCGCATTGGATAAGTTTGTCTGCTCAAGATTTACCCCAGTTAACATTACTTGCCACAAAGAGGCTCCCGATAAATTGAGTCCAGCCAGAGACTTAATTCGGGTTGTGAAGGTATTTTTATGCAAAAGGGTTGTTCTAGCAATTAACGCACTTAAAGCCTCTGGATTGAATTCTGTTAAATTGAGTGGATTGCCACAAGGCCAAAAAGGAATTTTTGTTTCTCGGTAGCAAGCACAAAGCAATATAAATACATTCAGTCCCACCGCAGCATTCACTTGCTCAACATTCACTGGGTTTTGCAGTGCGTGAAAATGAGTCAAAGCTTGGTGAGCTATTCCTTCATCCAACCAATAGCCCTGACAGTAAGCACGCCAGAAAGACAAAAGCCGTTGAGACAAAACCTCAAAGGAAAACTTGTGCTTTTGCTCGCGGCGCAAAATTGCGATCGCCAGTTCTTCAATTTCTTGGCTAAGTATCCCATAACCCAGTAAATTGTAGAGATGCTGGGCTACGCTACTAGGAGAATCAAGGACAAAGGTGAGTGTGCCATAAGCTTCATTTTGGTACTGAGTTAATAATTTCAACTCAGCAGTCACAGCTTTAGCACAAAGAAATTCTCCTAACTTGACATGAGAAAACTCAATTAGACTACTTTGTGCGGCAGTCGCTACAACGTGCGTTGGGCGGCTTTGCCGACTTGTACCCCTGCGGGGAAACAAGCTACGCGCAGCGTTCTTGACAGGAGAAGCAAGTGGCGTGGGAACCTCCGCAATGCGCTGCCTTGCCTGTGCACCTCTTGAGCTTTCTAAATCTTGAATTTTAAAGTAAAACCCTGGCAAAGTGTTAGGTTTCTCAGCCAAATTAATTTGATGACGTTGTGAGTGTAGAATTTTTAGAGCGATCGCTTGCATCTGCTCAAGTAAATCTTGGGGACGACGATTAGCGAGTAAATTAGCGATCGCTTCTGGAGTCCGATGGATATGAGCCGATCCTGAGCGCAGTAGCATCGTTTTGATCCCACCAGTTAACGGATAGCCCAACAACCATCGGCTCAGGCGATGATAAATTTCCCATAACAGAAAAGACTTTGGGGTATTAGCAGCTAATTGCAATACCTCATCATCTAGCAGTCCGTCGCGGTGTAAAATGCCCAATAAATGCAGCATTAGGGGTTGACGGACAAGGACAGATAGTTCTGTTAACTTTGATTGACTGGTAAATAAGTCTGCCTGTTTTAAGAATGTAAAGAAATTTTGAGCGATCGCCAATGATTGAACCTTTGCCCACTGCTGAAACCATTGTTTGAGTTCCTCGACATCCAACGGCTGAATGATAATTCGCTTCAATGGTAGGGGTATCTCTGGGGCGATTTCCTGTAATGTTGTTGACCGGCTCGTTAACACAATTTTGTGTCTATGCTGAGACTGAAAGTTCAGTAATTGCTGAATAAAAATTGCTTTTGCCCTTATACCATGAGTAGAAGGGGGCAGTTCATCCAAACCATCCAGCAGCAACAGACAAGGGAGATTTTCTTGCTCTAACCAAGTTGAAAGATTAATAGGAAAAGCAGAATTTAGGGTATCGATTAAAGTTTTGCTATATTTTACATCCCGTAACCTAATTACTATAGGCATCCAAACAGGGTAAAACTCTTGTGCTATCTGTGCTGCCCAGAGTTGGCAAAAACTCGTTTTTCCATAGCCAGGTTCCGACTCAATGACAGCAATGGTTTCTAAATCAGCTAGCTGTTGCTGCGCCCATGTTTTTAAATCAACTGGTTTAACAGTTTTTTTATCCTGCTCAGAAATACTTTCCTCTATTGGTAAGCCTTTTTGTGCAACATAGATATCCTTAAGGGAAAATGATTCTGTAAGTAAAGGCATACTGAGGTTTTTAATCAAACTTGCACGGTAATGTTCTCGATGCAAGTCAATTTTCTCAGCCACTGTAGAACCAACTTCTGGAGCGATCAAACTGGGAGATAACGAAATTCCCAAACGGAAAAATTTTTGTAGTTGAGCTAAAGAGGCAGCATTCTCAGTAACGACTACCAGTAAGTTACCAGGAAGTGAGTTGACCAAACGTTCTGTTAAGAGTTTAGCTTCAGGTTCCTCTGCACCATTGGCAACTAACCAAGCTATGGCAGCATTATTTATTTGTTGCACCAGTAAAGAATCTGCAACCAGAGACAGTGCTTGCTCCGCTTGAGTGTCAGTCAATTTACCTGGGCTGAGAGTTTTTAATAATCCTTGCAGTTGTGAGTCTTGGAGGGTAAGTTTACCCACATCCTCTTTAGGTATTTGTGCTTTGATTGGTATACTTGCCCGATCTAGCCACGGTCTTTGCAGCCTTGCTTCCTGCTCTATAATTGCTTGCAAAGCTTGGAGGTAGGCGATTTGGAACGCTAGCCATGTGCCTTCGTTACGTTTTAATGGTTTTTTTTGGCTGAGACTACGCAAGAGGTTTTCTGTCAACTGGGAAATGACACTGATTTCTTCCCAAACAATTCCTAAAGGCAGTTCTAAAACCTCTACCAAAGTACAGATATCAAAAGGCATGAGGCTTTTGACTTCCATATCCTGAACAATTCGGTAGGCAATACCTGCCAATTGCCCCTCCGAAAATCCTTTAATTTGATTGATTGCGAGATAGCGTTCTGCCAACCAGTGCCGAATACTCAAGTTCATTTAATTACACAGTGACGGCTGCATAAGGCAATTATGATCGATTTATTCAGTTTGCCAAAACAGGTGACAATAGGGAAGACAAAGTTTTGTATCAAAGCTGTTTTCTGATTGGCAAAAAACAGTGCTTGTCTAATCGAGTAAACTATGAGCGATCGCCATCTCAAATTATTGTTAATCGACCAAGACCCGATTTTTCGTTTGGGATTACGGGTAGCTCTAGAAGCAATTCCTAGTCTAGAAGTAACAGGAGTAGTTGAAACTGACACTGCTGCCTTGCAGATTTTAGCAGAAATTGCCCAAGAAGACCCTAAACAGGTAAATTTGGTTGTTTTAGAATTCGGTAATGGTCGCTCCACCACCAGTCAGCAGCTAGGTTTACAATTCTGTCGGCAACTCAGAGCTTTGTACCCTAACTTGCCAATTTTGCTCCTCAGTTCTATTCAAGAACAAGGATTGCTATTGGCTGCAAAATCTGTTGGTGTAAATGGCTATTGTCCCAAAGGCACACCACTTACTGAGTTAGTCGTCGCTATGCAAGAAGTTGCAGATGGTGGTTCCTATTGGTTTCGGGAGATAGAAACAATCACAACTCCTAATTCCCCACTCCCCACTCTCCACTCCCCACTCCCTTTTTCTAAACTACGAAATAATTTACGTTTGTCAGGAATTGATTACATCAATACTACCCTAGCCGCAGTAACAGCACAATTACAAGTTCCCGGATTACCAGTATTAGATCGGGCAATTCTAGCTGGACAGAGGCGAGAACTACTAACGGCTCGTTGGTTGTTAAATCGGTTGTTGGTTTCATCACAAGAAAGGCAAGAGGAAGATATTCCGGTTGCTGATCAGCCTCCTCTGCCTCCTTCGTTGAGTAGTGCCATTCAGCGAAGGCAAACGGTGTCACCTTTACTTAGCCCAGGAGCGCTACAATCTGCCTTGTTTGCGTCTTGCATTACTAAACTTCAATTTCCTTTACAAAATGTCACAGATGTCCCTTTAGAAATTGACATTTTTCGTGAAGATAAAAAACGTGAATTACTTTATCTTATCCTACAAAAATTAGCTAAACAGTTAGATGAACTGCGTGTTTCTGGAATTGAGATCAATCAATTATATGAGGTGAAACTTACCTTATTGCGTGATTTATGGCAATCAGCAATTACAGATTTTTTTGGAAGGTTCTCTCGAATAAAAATAGGAAATCGAAATATAGAAATTATTAATTTATTACTCCAAAATACAGAAGTTGTCCAGAGAGATATTCTCAATAACATTCCGCTAGTTTATGAATTGTATTCTTATCTACTATTTCAAACAGAATTGAACATTGATAATACCTCCTATCCAGTAGTGAGTGCTGAAGCCAAGTCCCAAGCATCAATGATTTTAGAAAACTTGTTAATTCAGGTAGCGAACGGAGTAATACAACCACTATTAAATTCTTTAGCAGATGTAGAAGTGATTAAGCAGAATTTATATGGACGCCAATTTATTTCCACAAGAGATATTGAACGGTTTAGAAATGATTTATCGTGGAAATATAGATTAAGAAATTATATAAATGAGCCAAAAGCAGTTTTTGAAAGCCGTTATGATTTATTTGTAATTGCGCCTCGCGGTATTGCCAATACTTCAGTTTATGCTCCTCGAAATCAGGAGTTAGCAAAACTTTCTAATATTCCTTTAGTAGTGACATTATTTTTAGAATTTAGTGATGCGATCGCACCGCGTTTAAAATCACTATTAGCTTTTGCAGGTAGCGGTATAGTTTTTATTCTTACCCAAATAATTGGTCGTGGTTTAGGTTTAATCGGTCGTGGTATTCTTCAAGGTATTGGTAGTGTTTCGTTAATAGAAAAAAACTTGAGACGAAATAGCGATCGGACTAAGTGAAGGAGCAGGGGCAGGGAGCAGGGGAAGAAGAATTATTGATAAATGACAAATGACAAATGATTTTATCGGGCTTGCAATTTCTTATGTTTACGCTATTAGTCTGCTCGTTATTGGCGAGGGACTGCGTAGGCTTTTTGACGTGAAGCCGGATTTGACCCGCAAAGTGATCCATGTTGGTGCAGGGATGTGGGTTTTCGGTGTTTTGCTGCTATTTAATCGGTGGGAAATCGGAATTATACCTTTTGCTACCTTTATCGGACTCAACTACCTGTTCTACCGATACCGATTCATTGGCGCAATGGATACTCAAGATAGCTCCCCTGGTACGGTTTATTTCGCTATCTCAGTGACGCTGCTTTTCGGGCTACTCTGGCGACCAGATGGGCCAGTAGACAGCGCCCCAATCGCTGTTGCTGGGATAATGGCGATGACCTGGGGAGATGCACTAGCAGCATTAATTGGTAGACGCTTCGGGCAGCATAAATACCAAGTGGGAAGTTCTGTGCGTTCTTGGGAAGGTTCAGCAGCAATGTTTGTGGCGAGTACAGTAGCTATTTTCTTGGTGCTGTTGCTGCTACCTGGCTCGTCACTAAGTCCCTTAGCAAAACCTTTTAGTTTGGCATGGGCTTTGTTCACTACGGTAATAACTGCTGCTTTCGCCACCCTAGCAGAGGCAGTCTCACCCCACGGTACGGATAACCTCAGCGTGCCTCTAGTAGCTGCGGGGGTAGTTTGGATTATCATGCAGGGATTTTAAGTGACTCCAATCACCTCATTCCCAGTCTCCGACTGGTAATACCTACGAAGAGGGTCCGCCTCCTGATTAGCGGCAGAGCCGCTTTGAACTGAAAATTTCAATTAGTCCGCGAACTGATAGTTTACCTTGTGGCACATCTGACTTTACAAAAGCAGGGCATAAACCTAGTAAAGCGCAAAGGAAATCAAGCTAATTGTTCTCGAGTTTGAGCAACCTCTAAATTAAAGGTTTGACCTGCAAGATTCGCTGTAGCTGAAATTGGTAATATCTGTCTTTGGCTCAACGGTTCTTGGTTTGATTGTGCTAGTACTATTGGATTTTCAACAAAGATAAATCCTGCACTCAAAACAAGTGTCAAGCAACTATGACTGTTTTTGATACTTATCATTCTTAGACATGACTGTTTTTAATTTTCACGTAGTATATAATACAATATGTCAGTTAAGGTTAAAATCCTTTGTCAAAATCAATTTTTTTAACTTAGACGCATTCGCGGAGCGTCTCGTAGAGAAGCGAATCCTAACTTACAAATTCCAATTGCGACGAAAATGGAAGAAGCCTTCTAAAAACTCTTGCAAAGCAATATTGCTATTTAACTTTTGCTTACTCCACTCTCTTGCAGTTTGTTCTAGAATTTCTGAGAAACTCGGATATACAGGAGATAGATTTGCTAAATCTTTGACTTTAATTTTCTGGGACAGTGCTAAGGCAATCAAATTAATCAACTCTCCAGCTTCTGCCCCGCATATCGAAGCTCCTAAAATTTTGCCATTACGTAGCACAATTAATTTACACATACCAGTGGTTTCGCCTCGAAGTTGGGCTGCTGCCACCGTTTTAAAATAATGTCGTAAAACTAAAATTTCGTCTCGATTAAATAGGCGTTTTGCCTGTGCCTCTGTCAAACCTACTTGCGCCACCATCGGCACAGAAAATATTGCCCAAGGAATGGAGCGATAATCTACTTTTAACCTGGGGAAAAAAAGCGCATTGTTCAGGGCAATTTTTGCTTCATAATTAGCGATATTGGCAAAGTCGTAACCACCAATTACATCACCACAGGCGTAAATACGGTGGTTAGTGGTTTGCAGCTTATCATTCACTACTAAGCTACGCCGATGCCATTTCACACCTACCGTTGCCAAATTTAGGGATTCAAGATTCGGCTGTTGTCCAGTCGCCACTAAAATTTCATCAGTTTCAATGGCTTTCTCTCCTGCTTGAATCCACTTTTTACCCTCAATTAGCCTTACCTGAGTTACTCGTTTATCGGTGAGGACGCGTACACCCTCGACTTCCAACTGTGCTTGAAGCAATATGCCTATCTCAGGGTCAATATTGGGTAAAACATAGGGATGCTTGACTACAAGCGTCACACTACAACCAAACCGTGCTAAAGTTTGAGCGATTTCAATACTTTGGGGAATTCCGCCGAGAATGACCCAATTTTTGGGTAATGTCGGCCCCTGCAAAGATTGCCAAATATTAGAGAGGGTTAGGTAGCCAGTGATTTGCAATCCTTCAATTTCTGGAATTTCTGGACGTGAACCACAGGCTAGCAAATAGGTACGGGCGCGTAGTAGGCGATTGTTAACGGCAAAAGCCAATTGGGGTGAAGATTGAAATTGACCACTGCCAACAATGACATCTACCCCCAGTGCAGCTAGGATGCCTGGAGAATGCTGTTCTTTGAGATTTGAGGCGACGCATTGGGCATACAGCATGGCTTCTTGCCATGCCATAGAGATGTGGCATTCTTCTGAGGTACCTGTGTGTGTAGCATGAATACCAAAACTAGCGGCATCATTCAACTTCTGCCCCAGTTTACCGATTTCGGTAAGAGCATGGTGATGAGTAAATCCGTAGTCTACTTTGGGTTCCACCAGGGCAACTGTAGCACGTAGTTGGGTTGCAGCAAGAGCAGCGTAGTATCCAGCAAGACTGCTGCCAATAATTACAACATCGTAGTCAATAGTCATTTGTCATTTGTCATTTGTCATTGGGCATGGGGCAAGAGGACTTGGGGACAAGGAGAATTGGGGACAAGGGAAAAGACTTGTTTCAAGTTCTCACCTCTTGTCCCCTTGTCCCCCTCATCTCCCCCTGCCTCCCCTGTTCTCCCTGCCTTCCCTACTCCCTACTCAGTACTGAGTTTAACGCTGTTAGTAAGCGTTGGTTATCGGACTCTTCATGTACAGCAACTCTGAAAAAGCGATCGCCTAGTTCTTTAAAACTAAGGCAATCGCGGATTAAAATCTGGTGATGCTTGAGTAATTGTTGCTGTAACTGCGAAGTAGACTTTTGGGACTCAACCAGTAAAAAGTTAGCAGCGCTTACTTGGGGTTGTAATCCTGGTATTTCAGCTAAACCCTGAAAGAGTTGGTTTCGTGCAGGTGGTAGCCATTCCCAGGTTTCCTGCTGAAACTCCGTATCTTGGAGTGCCGCAATTGCCGCCGCCGCCGCTAGCGTGTTTACGGGCCAGGGGTCACGCCATAGCTGCCATTTAGCTAGGCAGTCGGGGTGTGCGATCGCATATCCTAATCGCAGTCCTGGGAGACTGTAAAATTTGGTTAGCGATCGCAATATTACTAAATTTGCATATTCCTGTACCACCGGAATCAGGCTTTGTTCATCATTGGGCGGCACAAAATCCATAAATGCTTCATCCACCACTACCAAAGCAAATTGCTCTAGGTAGGGCAAAATAGAGTCCCGTGAAAATATTTTTCCGGTTGGGTTGTGGGGATTATTCAGCAATAACCCGCAGTCAGTATTACCAAGCTCTGAGTGCTGGATACTGAGCAAAGCTTTTAACTCAGCATCCAGCATTCGTTGCTTAGAACCAATCAGGAAACACTCCAGCACATTAGCGTTATATGCAGCCAAGGTTCGGTAATAGTCACCAAAGGCTGGAGTGATTAAAATCGTCGCGGCTAATTGAGCTAATTCTCTACCTACTAAAGTAAGTAATTCTGCGGAGCCGTTACCCGGCAGAATCCACTCAGGCGGCAGTTGATGGAAGTGACTGAGAGCTAGTCTCAGTTCACTATAGTTTGGGTCTGGATAGTGCTTAAGATTACCAAGTTGGGACTTAATAGCAGCGATCGCGCTGTTTGGAGGCCCCAACGGGCTGATGCTAGCAGAAAAATCCAGAATAGCATCAGGGGGACAGCCAGCCAGTGCTGCTGCCCAGGCTAAATTTCCCCCGTGTGCAGGTTGCCGCATTAAAAAAGGGTTCCCGAAGACAGAACCTATGCTTTTGGGGGTGCTACCTTTTCTCTAAACAGTTTCCCTGCCGAGAAGGCAGGAACTCTTGTCGCGGGAATTTCCATTTTTTCATTTGTTTTCGGGTTGCGGCCTTCACGGGCTTTGCGTTCCCGTGATTCAAATGAGCCAAATCCCACTAACGTTACCTTATCACCAGAGGAAACCGCTTCAATAATCGTTTCCAAAGCGGCAGTTAAGACTGCATCCGCTTGTTTTTTGGTAACACTAGCTTTTTCAGCTACGGCATCAACTAATTCACCTTTGTTCATGTCAAACTCCTGAAGGTTTACTTGAGATTCTTTACGGATGCACCCTGGCGCATCTGTACTGAAATCTTTGTTCGCGGAAATACAAAAATCATCCTTTGGGAGTATTTTTACTCAAAACGGCTGTACATCCCATCGGCTCGACTTTTCAATGAATCATTCTAAGGTGTTGTAGCCTGATGTGGATAGATGAAACCATTAATTTATATAGATTTCGGGATTTTTTGTAATTTTGGGGTACTTGTTTCACTAAAAACTACCCCAAAAGTAGGAAAAAGTACCTAGTAAAAACCGAGATTGCGAAGGTAACAGGGAAGTAGGAGGGTAGGGCATGGTTAATATTTGTTGGGATTAGTTACCAATGTTGAAGAGTTATGAAGTCCCTTACAAACGCCGTGCGATCCTCCTAAATCTAACTGATGACTGATAACCTTTAACCGTTAACCGTCAACAACCGTAAAGAATGTTTATATAATTTAGGCGCGCATCAGCTTAATCTATATCTCCAGAAGCGATCGCATCCAATTTCTCAGCATCAAGTATAATAATCGTTCCACCCCGACGATAGGCAATTACTGGCTTGAGACTTTTAATTAACCGCACACATTCTTCGTAAGTAATGCCGCTACTGCGAGCCATGCGGTAATAAGATAATTTGACTTTTAAACACTCGCCTTGTGAAGTAGATTCAGTTCCCGATTCAGCAGCAAAATATTGAATTAATCTGGCAAGGCGAACAATAGCTCTTTCAGAAACCAATCCGTGGACTATTTCATGTAATTGCTGAATCCGACTGTTAAAAACCATCAGCATTCGTAATGCGATTTCAGGATTTTGTCCAATAGCTTTTAATAAAGCATCTCGCTCTACAGTGAGAATCTCACAATCAGATTCAGCAGTCACAGTTGCCGGGGAAATCCCATTTCCTAATAAAGCAGGAGCCGCAAAAATTTCCCCAGCAGCTAAAGCGCGAAGAATTGTTTCTTTCCCCGTCATTGCTGTTTTGGTAACTTGGATTGCTCCACTGACAACAGCATAGAGTTTTGCTGGTAAGCGATCGCCCTCATGCAGAATAATCTCTCCTTTGCGATGGCGTTGCACCTGAGTGTAAGGCTGCAAACTTACTTTGTCTGCTGTTTCTAAACCTGCAAACACAGTAATTTGCGAAAGTTGTTCTAGGGATGCCTGCATGGTTAGCCCTATATTGCAAAGGCTGGACGATGATGAATCCAAGGGTTAGCTGCTTCTAATTGGGCTGCTAGGCTGATGAGTGTGGCTTCAGCAGCAGGCTTACCAATTAGCTGCACACTGATGGGCAAACCATTACTATCAAAACCTACAGGAATTGCGATCGCAGGTTGTCCAGTTGCATTTGCAGGCGGACAAGGGGCAACCCACTCAATAATGTTTTGGAATATCTCTTCTGGACTCAGCGAAGCCCATTCCCCAACGCGGATAGGTGAATGTAGATAAACTGGCAATACCAGCACATCCACGGTATCGAAAAAAGCTACAATTTGCCGTGCCACAATCTGCATTTGAGAAACTGCTTGCAGGTATTGAGCAACAGAACCTGTGCGGGCAAATAGCCAGCGATTCAATGGTTGTAAAGCTTCAACTGGAAGCCCTGACGCAGCTACTCCAGCTTGCCAAACGATTTGAAATGATTCAACTAAACCGCTAAAATCTGGACATTTCTGTTCAACGTGGTGGCCAAGTTGTTCTAATAACTGGACTGTTTGCCGAACACCTTGCTGACAGTTGGCATCAGCTTCTCCCAAAGGAGGAATGTTAATGTCAAAGGCAATTCGCAAAGCACCGAGTTTTGTCTGAGTGGCGGCGAGAAATGATGGTTCAGGATCTGGCAACCAGTAAGGATCGCCTGTAACATAGCCAGATATGGTATCCAAAAGGGCGGCAGCATCAGCCACAGTCCGGGCGATCGGCCCGTTGGCGGCAATTCCAGCGAGGCGTTCACCTACGGGTGCTTTACTCACCCTGCCCCTGGATGGTTTGAGTCCCACCAAACCACAACAAGCCGCAGGCCCCCGAATTGAGCCACCACCATCAGAACCCTGAGCGATCGCACACAATCCTGCTGCTACTGCCGCCGCCGCGCCACCACTAGAACCGCCAGGGGTGTATTCTAGATTCCACGGATTTCTAGCTGAGGGAAAACCCGTAGGTTCTGTGTAAGGTAATGAACCTAATTCGGAAGTGGCTGTTTTACCGAGAATAGTAAATCCAGCTTGCTTAAGCCTTGCTACAACTCCATCATCATAGTTAGGAATATTGTTTAGTAATGCTGGATTTCCATAAGTACACGTAACACCTGCTACAGCATTTAGGTCTTTAATGGAAATCGGCACCCCAAAAAATGGTGGTAATTCTGAGGTAGTTGTCAATAATTCTGTTTTGGCTTTGGCATCTGCCTTCGCTAATTCTGCCGTCACCGTAAAATAACTTCCTAATTGGGGATTCAACTGCCCAATCCGTTCTAAATATATTTCCACTAACTCTAGCGGTGATACTTCCCGGCGATGAATTAACTGCGCCAACTCTAGTGCTGGGGTAAATGCTAAATCAACTTCATTCATAAGTTAGTGAATGGGTAGTTTTGGCTTTCTCTGGGATTTTTAACCTAAATTGTTACTTTAGCAGGATTTCTGGGAACTATATATTTTATGGCTCCTGGCATTTGTCACTCAACTAGGATGCTCAGATGCAACAGGCGTGGTTACGTTCTTACTCAAGCGATTTTAATTGTTTTGCAATAAACCTTCGACAAATCCCTAAGAGGTATTTATGGCTAACTTAGAAATACTTGTTAGTGAATTGCCAACACTGATTCAGAGTCTAAAACTGACTATTGGTGATTCCAATGAAATCACAGAACAAGTTGTCCTGATCAATAATGCTCAGGAACAACTACGAAATATTCAAAAATTAATTGCTCAGGAATTTCAATTTCAGAACATCAAAACTTCTGCGATCGCTACACTGCCTCGAATAGATACAGTAGCTAGTTTGCTCATACCTAGTGTTGGATTCGTACATCCAGCGATCGCAAAAAAATTTGGCAACTCAGAAACTCAAATTTCACTAACTGAACTAAAATCAAAAATTGATGACTGGATTGAATGGGGTTATTTTTTACAGGCAATAGCTACTGATATTCTCAGTGATGTTAAGTTGGTCAATAAACTAAATTCTGATATTAATCATCTTAGCCTATACGCCAAATTTCAACTGATTGCTGAAAGCTTACAAATTAACTTAGTCTTTGAAGATTCTCAAATTTTAGAGCGTCAGATTCA
This sequence comes from Nostoc sp. FACHB-888, assembly GCF_014696655.1. Taxonomy (NCBI): domain Bacteria; kingdom Bacillati; phylum Cyanobacteriota; class Cyanophyceae; order Nostocales; family Nostocaceae; genus Nostoc; species Nostoc sp. FACHB-888. The sequence continues at coordinate 27,327 of NZ_JACJQM010000015.1, forward strand.
AAAAATAACTAATTCTCAAAATGAACTCTTACAGTTACAGCAAAAGTTAAATTATATTTTTAATACCATTAAAAATAGCCGTAGCTTGTTAAATATTTTATTAGGAGCGTCTGCTTTCTATGGTAAATCTGGCTTTGCTTTAGAGTGGTTAGATGATAACCACGAATTAATTATATCAAGTGATGGTAAATTTCAAGAGTTGACAGATATTCTTAATGAACGTGATTTTTTTCAAGAGCAAATTCATGCTTTAATTATTCAGTCTGACATTTTAAAGGAACAGGCAGAAGAAGCCTTAAAAAAGATTGGACAGAAAATTAGCCAAGAACCAATTATTAGCCAGCAGTTAGAAATAGTACCAAAATTTTCGACACAAAAAATAGTGCGTTCGGCTTTGATCATAGCCTCAAGTATATTAATCTTAGGTTTTGGTAGTTGGAAAATTAGAGAGCATCTAAGCTTAACTCAAGAAAGAAGCGCGATCGCTAATTTTAAATTTGCTCAAAAACTCGGTATGGAGGCTGCTTCTCTAGTTCAAAGTCCACCGCATCTTCTAAAAACCTGGCAACAAGCAGAAACCAAATGGCATCAGGCAATAAACTTGTTAGATAGTATTCCTCATGAAACATCGGTTTCTGATCGAGCAGAGGAAAAATTAGCTTACTATCGGATTAACTATAAATCTATCAGTCAAAGAATCTTAATTGAAAAGCAAGCTTTAGCAAACTTAGAATCAGCCCAAAAGTTAGCAACAGAAGCTAATTTATATGTACAAAACCCACCTGATTCGCTACTAATTCAACAACAAGCGAAAGATAAATGGCAACAGGCAATCAATTTATTAGAAGCGATTCCAAAAAGTACGTCTGTCTATATACAAGCTAAAGAAATGCTTCCTAGTTATAAAACTAACTATGCTGCTATCAAATAAATATAGCAGTAATAAATTAGACCCCCGACAACTTTTACGAAGTCGTTTTCTAATCACATAAGGTACATCACACATCATAGCCCCCTCCTCGCTTGCGGGGAGGGGGTTGGGGGTGGGGTTCTTCTACCTCACTCAACCGAGAACCGTTATATGTCTTCTCAACAACAGATAATTACCTAACAATTACAGCTTAGAACGGTCAGTCAAAATCTCATAACCAGTCTCTGTAACTAACACTGTATGCTCAAACTGAGCCGATAAAGAATTATCCACAGTCACTGCTGTCCAACGGTCAGATAATGTCCGGGTGTGTCTAGAACCCGCATTTAAAATTGGCTCAATAGCCAGCGTCATCCCCGCACGGAGTTTAACATTTGGCATCTCGCGGGTACGATAGTTGAATACTGAAGGTTCTTCGTGCAGGTTACGCCCAACACCGTGTCCAGTGAATTCTTCGACTATACTAAAGCCGTTAGATTTCACATGATCTTCAATTGCTCCAGCTAGGTCAAGTAAGTATACACCAGCCTTAACTTGCTCAATGCCTTTATATAAAGCTTCTTCTGCTACGCGAATTAATTTAGTAGCTTCTTGCGTCACTTCACCCACAGCAATTGAAATGCAAGAATCACCATGAAAGCCTTGATAATAAGCGCCCGTATCTACTTTTAATACATCTCCTACGCGAATTACTTTCTTAGGACTAGGAATGCCATGCACTGCTTCATTGTTAATGCTGGAGCAGATAGAACCTGGAAACCCATGATATCCTTTAAAACTCGGTGTTGCACCCATTTCGCGGATGCGTTTTTCTGCATAAGCATCCAAATCAGCCGTGGTCATTCCTGGCTTTACTAGCTCGGAAATTTCTTTTAGGACAGTTGCCACAATTGCTGATGATTGCCGCATGATTTCAATTTCACGCGGCGATTTAATTTCAATCCCTCGACGTTGTTTTTTCGCAGGTGCAGGCTGAGTCGCTTGAGAAAGTAAGTTACTGAAGATGTTCATGGGAAATTAATAATTACTGGTGGCTCTGGCGCTGAAGTATTAATGCTTTCTCTAGATTACTTGAGAAATAATATCTATAATTTAAGTTATTTTAATCCCTGATAGGGGTTCTTTCAGTTAGCCGCTAACGTATATATAATAACATATTCGCCTATTCTTGATGTGTTGAACTTGAACCAAAATCGCCCTAACTTATTTTTCGCTGCACATTATGGGACTTCGCTCAATTATCTTTAATTGAAAGATTAGAACGCTACCAAATACTAAGTCGAATAATTTTTAATTCTTGATGACAATTTCTCCAGTCATACCTGCTTCTGTATGTCCCAGTATTGGACAACGTAAGCCATAAGTGCCAGATTTTAGGGGCACAAATACCCATTCTGCCTCAGCACCCGGCTTGAGTTCCAATTCATGAATGGCTCCTTTGATTTCTACTTTGCCTGCTTGGACTTTTTGTGTCCAGATGCTATCGGCAAAATCTTTAGCAGTAAAATAGTGCTTCAGTTGGCTGGGATTGGTAAGCCTTAGTTGATAGCGTTTACCAGCCTCGAATTCCAAATGATTTGGCTCAAACTTAAGTTCGTTAGCCGAATTACCCAAGCTAACTGTAATTTCTGTGGCTGGTTGTTTGAGTAAATCACTAGACAAATTAGCCGCCATTGCTGGACTAGCAGCGATAAAATTTAGGCTGAAGAATAACGTTAATATCACGTATTTTAGCCGTAATATTTGCATCCAAGCATGAGTTAAGTAAGTAAAATATTTAATTACAATTTCGTAAAAATGATTGTAAATTTTCATCACTATTTCTCAAAAGGCAGTGCTGATGAGTAAGAAAAATTAATAGGTAGCGGAAAAAACCACTTTACCCATTCTTTATATTATCCATCCCCAGTGCCCATCTCTACTTAATGCTTTTCTCTGCTAACACAGATGGCCCAGCAGTAACGACTACAATTTGATCTGGGTGGAGTAACTCACGAGCCGCTTGATTAACTTGGGTAAGGGTGACTTTCTGAATTTTGTCAGTGAAGGAGTGCAATTCTCCTTTATCGAGTCCGTACACCTCATTCATCAGAATTCTATCTGTTAATTCCTCTGGGTTTGCCAAGGAAACGTTGTAGTTACTGATGAGGGTGCGTTTAGCTGTTTCTACTTCCAGTGGGGTAACGCCTTGTTGATGGATTTGCTGTAGCATTTGGCGGGTGCTAGCGATCGCTTTTCTGCTATCTTCAGGACTAGTTTGCATTTCTATCAAAAATGTACCTGCATTCTTCCCGGCTTGGAAGGTGCTATAAATTCCATAGGTTAAGCCTTGGCGATCGCGCACTTCTGCACCCAGTCTACTAGATAGGGTATCGCCTCCCAAAATCTGGTTCAATACTAAGGCTGCGTGAAACCGAGGATCATAACGGTTAATAGTTGTGTAACCCATATAGGTAACGGCTTGGGCTTTACCTGATAAAACTGGGTTGACACTGACTATTTTCTCCGGCATTGGCACCGTGGGATATTTTAATGTTGGTGCTTGGCCGCTAACTTCCCAGTTACCAAACTGATTTTGAATGAGCGATCGCACAATGTCTAGATCAAAATCTCCCACTAACGCTAGCACTGTCGTGTCGGGACGATAATGTTTGGTTTTGAAATCAATCACATCCTGACGCTGAATCTTCTGTAAACTCTCCTCTGTGGGAAAAGTATGTAAGGGATGTTTTTTCGGGTAAATTGACTGAACAAATATTCTTCTAGCTACTTCTGATGGCTCATCTAATTCGAGTTGTACATCAGTTAAAGCTTGTTGACGATACAATTCCAACTCTTTGACTGGAAAGGTACTATTTTTAACAACATCTGCCAATATCTCAAGGAGTATCGGCAAATCCTTTGCTAAACTATCACCCTCAATCCGCACACCTTCACGGTAGGCTTCAAAGTCTAAACTCGCCCCTCGTTCTGCTAAAACTTTGGCAATAGTTAATACATCTTTGCTCTTAGTACCATTTAGCAAATTCTTTGCCACAAAAGCAGCCAGTCCAGCTTGCTCATCTAAATCAAATTCCTTTCCGGCTTGAATGTGACCACTCAAGGTAACAGTGGGAGTACTATGATCGGGTAACAGTAATAACCGCAGTCCATTAGTAAATTTAAATTGCTGTGGTAATACTTGTGCGATTGCATCTGTAGCTAAATCCACAGGCGGTAAGTACTTCACTACTTCAGACAAGAGCATGGGAGCTACAGTAGAGAAACTCTCTGTTGTTTGAGCTGAGTCTGGTTTGTCGCCAATCTCTGCTATTCGCTTCTGAGTAGGTTCAAAAAAGCCTACTGTCCGCGTTTCTTTGGTGAGGTATTTGTTGATGACAGCAACGACATCCGCCGGCTTCACCAGACGAACAGCAGCCAAATAGCGGTCTGTGTAACGATAATCACCAGCAGTTGTCTCATCATTGCCCAATTGCATTCCTTGAGAAGTGATATCACGGTTACTCAAAATTACATCTGCTGTTAATTGGGTTTTGGCTCGTTCAACTTCCTCTAATGTCACGCCTTTTTTTGCTACATTAGCGATCGCACTACTCAACACTGAGTCAATTTTTTTCAAATCTTGTTTAGAATCAGCCGTTATCAACATCTCATACCAACCAGATTCTCGCAAACTGGTAACCGATGCTGTTAATTCACTAGCTAAACCTGATTCTACCAATGCCTGATAAAGTCTAGAATTTCGTCCCTCTGTCAAGATGTAATCCATCACATCCAGCGCAGGCACATCCGGTTGGTTTATATCTGGTAGCGGATACACCGCCTGCAAAAGCCTCCCTGCTCCCGGTTCTCGCAATACTATCGGAGATGAGGAAGAAATAATTCCTGCCTCCTGCCTCTTGCCATCTGCCGACGCTCGCGGACTCGCTAACGCTGCGCTATCCTGCCACCTGCCCTCTCCCTCCTGCCTCTTCGGTAATTTGCCAAATACCTCTTTAACTATTTCCAGGGTATTTGCAGTTTGAAAATCTCCAACAATTACTAAGACAGCATTATCGGGACTGTAAAAATTGCGGTAATATTTCTGTACCTGCTCAACTTCAAATTTCTCAACATCAGCTTTGGTACCACCTACAGGCAACCCATAAGCGTGATTAGGAAACACCGCCTGCATTACAGCACGGTTGAGGCGATATTCTGGACTATTTTCGTAACCCTGCAACTCGGAAATTACTACTCGTTTTTCACTCGCTAGTTGTTCTGGCTCAATCTGGGAATTTTGCATTCTGTCTGCTTCCAGCATTAAGAGCGCTTTCAGCTTGTTTCGTTCCACAGTACCGTAATATGCGGTTTGGTCATAGCTAGTAAAAGCATTGGAATCACTACCTAAAGCACTAAACAAACGTCCAAATTGAATTGGACGATTTTTTGTGCCTTTAAACATCATGTGTTCCAACTGGTGGGCAATGCCATTCACGCCCGGTTCTTCGTTGCGTGAGCCAACCTTATACCACACTTGCACCGTCACTACTGGCGCAGTATGCACTTCCTTTGTCAGGATAGTTAGACCATTCTCCAGCACTGTCTTGCGGACATTTTCTGTCAGTGTTGAGGGCATTATTCTTTTTGCTAACAAGATTGATTGATATTTTTCTTTGTTAGATATAGTTGCATATTGGCTATAAACAGGTTGATCGCTCAATAAAAAAACCGCTACTAGCCATAAGCTTAAAAGTAATAACGGCACAGGATATTTATAAAATCTGGAAGCTCGATACATATATTTAGCAATTATTCTGTAACTTAAGTTACAGAATTGTTTTGAAGAGTGGTATTAGTTTAATCTGGCAAAAAAATCTGTTGCCTCGGTAACAATACAGAAAAACAATATATTAGCAATAAAGCTAATAAAAAAGCTAAATTATGGGAGTTTTACTAAAACCCGAATAAATTCCAGAGGTAAGCCATCGGTATCGGCGATGAAAGCCACTTCATAAATGCGATCGCCTATTTGTTGTTGTGTCGGTTCTAAAAGTACCTTCAACGGTTGTAATTCTTCGGTTTGACTCTCAGCTGCAAGTGATACACGTTCTTGTAAATTTGTCAACCAGCTAGGTAAATCTGGTGTAATCTCTGTTAAATCGAACGAGAGATGATAGTAGCCCACATAATGTTCGTCAGCAAAGGCATCTGGGGCTGGCTTTGGTTCGGGAATTTGGATCAGTTCAATTCTGCCGCCCAATCCTTCCATCCAGCAAGCTAGAGTGTAGCCTGTGGTAAAGCGTTCTGAGATTGTAAACCCTAAATGTTCGTAGAAAGCGATCGCTCGATGAATATTCGCAGTCCGAATAGAAGCATGGTGCATAATTTGTCCTCTCTTACAAAGTCTGAGCGAAGTTTCCTCCGCTCAGACTTTGCGCTTTGCTTTGTCAGTTGTCATTAGTTATTTTCAAATGACCAATGACTAATGACCAATGACCATTACTCAAACAACCTGAAATAGGGGTAGCGTACAGGGACGCCAGGCTCTTTTTCCAAGTCAAAATTAATCACTTCCCAACAGTCATCTTCTGAGGTATCAGGGCTAAATTCCACGGGTAAGCCATACAAACGCGTAGCAGTCGCTTCTGGTTGTCCAGAACGCCAAGGCGTGCTTCGTTCTAAGTAGCCACTCATCAATTCCTGATAGCGTCGAGCGATAATCACTCTTGTTGCTCGATAGCCTTGGGTATAGAGCTTGTCTAATGCTTCGTGAATTTCAAACCGAATACCATCGGGATGAGTATGCTGTCTATACCATTCATTATTCCACCTTCGCCAATGACGCCCCGATTGCAAATGGATTAACTCTCCATTTTTAGGATTAGCTTCAAACGCGCCATGACGCGAACACAAATAGGTATCTGTTAATGTCAGCGCCGGAATAGTCTGGCGACAATGGGGACACTGTATTTCAGGCCCAAACATTGGGTACTGCAAGGCTGGATTCATCATGAAGTGCGTACAAACATAATTTTGTCTTCACTAGCACTAGTGTATTTTATTATACACCTTAGCTCCACCACTTTGGGTTACTTGCTCGTTGCTGCACAGACACGTAGTTGCGCCAGGAACATTGTTCACTAGTGTTTTCCTCACTGTAGAGGTTTGACGCTGTGATATCCTAGTTGTGCAACCAGCCTCAAAGGTTGGAGTTTCTCCAGTGTTCCTGGGTACCATATTCATATTCTATCGTGTCTACCGCTTCTTACTGGCCATCTGTCGATTTTTCTCAAGCTGCGTTTATCGCAGCCAATGCCGTTGTTATAGGTTCGGTAAATATAGCAGCAGGGGTGAGCATTTGGTATGGAGCAGTGGTTAGAGGAGATGTGGAACGGATTGAAATTGGCGAATGCACAAATATTCAGGATGGTGCAATTTTACATGGCGATCCTGGTTTTCCGACAATTTTAGAAGATTATGTTACCGTAGGGCATCGCGCTGTGATACATTCTGCTTACATTGAGCGTGGAAGTTTGATTGGCATTGGCGCAGTAATTTTAGATGGGGTACGAGTAGGTGCTGGTAGCATTATTGGCGCTGGTGCAGTCGTAACCAAAGATGTACCTGCCCTATCCCTAATTGTTGGTATTCCTGGCAAAGCGTTACGGCAAGTAACAGAGGCTGAAGCCGCAGAACTGATTGAACATGCCCAACGTTACCAAAAGTTAGCTTTAGTTCATGCTGGCAAAGGTACTGATATCGGGTTTAAGAAGTCTTAGGGACAAGGGGACAAGGGGACAAGGGGACAAGGAGATATAACCATGCCCAATTCCCAATTCCCAATTCCCAATAATTTAAACATTCTTTACATTTGTATTTGGAAAAATTGCCCACTTCAGCTAAAAATAAAAATGAGAGCAGTTGACAAAACTTTAATTTCTACTTAAGAGAGGGGTTCTAGATATGGATATCGATTACCGTATAGCGATCGTTTTAGCACCAGTTGTCATTGCTGCTAGCTGGGCAGTGTTTAATATTGGTGCTGCGGCTTTAAGACAAATTCAAGGCTTTTTGGATAGAGAAGCCTAAATTCGATTTAATATCATCAATCTTGAATCGGCTGTTTCTATTTACAGAGACAGTCGGTTTTATAGCATTTCCTAATCATCATAGCCCCCTCCCCGCTCTTCGAGAGGGGGCTGGGGGTGGGGTTCTTGTACCTTGCAAGGGCCGAGAATTGCTGTATAACGATTAATGAGGCATTAGGCATGGAGCATGGGTGAATCATACATAATGGTTCTTCTTCCCCTGCTTCCCCTGCCCCCTGCACCTTGCCCCCACTCCCCTTTCCCTTTCCTTGGATATCGATTCTGTAATACAACCCCTACAACGCTTTGGTGTCCATCTGGGACTCGATCGCATTGCCAACCTATTGGCAAATCTCGGCAATCCCCATCACCAAATCCCGGTAATTCACGTTGCTGGCACAAATGGCAAAGGTTCGGTTTGTGCCTATCTTTCCTCGGTACTCACTGAGGCTGGTTATCGGACAGGACGCTACACTTCCCCCCATTTAGTGGACTGGACGGAACGTATTTGTTTAAATGAACAGCCAATATCCTCTGAGGAATTGAGCCAATTATTAGAAAAAGTGCAAGCGGTTATTGGTGCTGATGATGAGGAGATCCCCCCAACCCCCCTTAAAAAGGGGGGCTATGTTCCACCCTTGAAAACGGGGGCTAGAGGGGATCAAGCCTTATCGAAGAAGTATGGTAACCCGACTCAGTTTGAAGTAATTACCGCAGCTGCTTGGTTATATTTTGCCCAGCAACAAGTCGATGTGGCTGTGGTAGAAGTCGGACTAGGAGGGCGCTTAGATGCGACAAATGTCTGCTTAGAACCCTTGGTTACGATCATCACTTCCATCAGCCGGGAACACTGGCAACAACTCGGCCCTACCATCGCTGATATTGCTAGAGAAAAAGCAGGTATCCTTAAGCCTGGATGTCCTGTTGTGGTTGGCGCATTGCCACTGGATGCAGAAGAAGTTGTGCGATCGCGTGCTTTAGAATTACAATGCCCGATTTTTACGCCTCAACCCGCCCGTCAAATCGCTACAGGATTGGCAGAATATCAAAATATTCAAAATTCAAACTTAATTAAATACCCTTTGCCATTAGCGGGACAAATTCAATTAGCAAATTCAGCTTTGGCTTTAGCTACTTTAGAAATTCTCCAACAACAGGGTTGGCAGATTTCTGAAGAAGCCATAATTAACGGCATGGCAAAAACTAAATGGCCGGGGCGGATGCAATGGACTACCTGGAAAAACCATAAATTATTACTTGATGGCGCTCATAATACCGCAGCTGCTCAAGTTCTTCGCCAGTATGTCGATAGCTTAGACGCAGTTAACCTTAAGCCAGTCAATTGGGTTATCGGAATGTTTTCCGATAAGGATCATGCTGATATTTTTACCGCCTTACTGCGCTCAGGCGATCGCCTTTTTTTAGCACCAATACCAGTAGAATCTTGGCCGGGCAGAACTTCTGCTGATTTAGACTACTTAGCAAATCTAGCTTATAGCCTCTGCCCCAAATTAAGCGATCGCCAAATCCATCCAGATTTATTCACAGCACTAGAAGCCGCAACCTCAACCACCACCACAGACGATTTAATAATTGTGTGTGGTTCCCTTTATTTAGTTGGCGATTTTTTACAAAAAGGGAATAAGGAGTAGGGAGTGGGGAGTGGGGGAAGCAGGGGAGGCAGGGGGACAAGAGATGAGAAATTGAAACAAGTCTTTCCCCTTGTCCCCAAGTCCTCTTGCCCAATACCCCATGCCCTATGCCCAATCCCCTAATTTATCTATTGTTCCACTCTTGCTCCGCATCTTCTACAGCTTTATCTACAGTCTTCTGGTCTAACATTGCTGCTTGCAAGTTCTCATAAATTGCCTTTTGCAGTTTGTTTGAATCCTTCAAAGTAGGAGTTAATATTTCTGCCTGTTGCAGTTGTTGAGCAGTGATAACCCGCGCTTTCTCTACTGTTGAAGCATTAGCTGGAACCTCTTTAAAGTAACTATCAGATAATGCTTTGACTGTAGAAGGTAGGACATTTGCAGCTTTAGCAAAGGCTAACTGATTTTCGTCATTGGTAACAAATAAAGCAAATTTCACAGCACCATCTGGTTGTTTGCTATCGCGGGGAATAACCATGTTCATCACCGCGACATTCTTCTTACCTGTGTCACCAGTGAGTTGAGGTGCGATCGCTGAAGCTTGAGCAATTTTCGGGGCATTATTAGCGATCGTTTTCAGAAACTCTGGCCCAGAGGCTAGAAACGCAGTCTCTCCAGATTGGTATAAATCGATCGCGTGGCGATGTCCTTGGGTCAAAGCTTCTTTAGGAAGCAGCCCTTTTTTATACAAGTCTACCCAATACTGAAACGCTGCCTTACCTTGTGCTGAATTAAACGCCGCTTTCCCTTCAGCATCTACTAGGGTGACTCCCATTTGCACGAAAGATTCCAACACTTCACCAGAATCTTGTGGTACGAAAGTCACAAAAAACGCATATTTGCCGGTCTTATCTTTAATTTGTTGCGCTGCTTGTGCCAATTCTGCGTAGGTTGTGGGTGTTTTATTGATACCTGCCTGTTTTAATAAATCAGTGTTATAAATGGTTAGCCGTGTGGTGAGATACCAAGGAATGCCAAAACTCTTGCCATTGAGCGTGCTTGCTCTCCAGATATTCGGTAGATAGGAGGAACGTACATCGTTTGGGACTTTCGTATCTAAATCTAACCAGGCATTTCGTCCCGCAAGTTGGGAAGCAAAACCCGGATTGAGGTTAACTACATCAGGTGGCGTTTTTGCTGAGACAGCTGTTAAAATTTTGTTCTCCATCGCCGCCCAAGGTACATCAACCCAGTTAACCTTTATACCTGGGTTTTGCGATTCAAAATTCGCAATTAGGCTTTTGAAGTAGTCGGTAAATTGAGGTTGGAGTTGCATCGTCCAAAACTCAACAGTTGCCGTACCGGAAGTAGCCTGTTTTGTATCTGTACTGACATTACCTGTGCCGCAGCTTACAACCCAACTGGTTAATAGGCCAAGCAGTACAAAAGCAACAAGTTGTTTAAATTTTCTTAATTGAATCATTTTCCCAGTATTTTTACGCTTGCTCAGTGTGAAAAGCTTAGATCAGAATTGTCGAGATTAAAGGTTAAATAAATTACCTAAGCACCAAGTCCATTTCTTAGTATCATTTAAATTTTCAATTTAGCAGTCCAGCGGGCACAACTGTGGTAAAAAGCTTCAATAGTCTGTTTGGCAAATCGAATAAGGGGGTCGGCATTGAACTTGCTCCCGAACGGGTCAATGTAGTTCAGCTACGCAAGCAACGTCAAGGCTTAAAACTAGAAACCTTTACATCGGTAGCAGTTCCAGAAGGCGTAGTTACCGATGGTCAAATCACCGACACCGCAGCAATGGCGCAATTAATCCAACAGGCGCTAGCTGAGAGCAAAATCAAAACTTCTCGCGTTGCTACTGGTGTACCAGGGCGAGATTCCATCGTTCGGATAATACCAGTACCAGCAGAGTTAGATGATAAAGAACTGCGAGAAATGGTGCTGAACCATGAAGCAGGTTTGTATTTACCCTATCCTCGTGAAGAGGCTGATGTAGATTATCAGAAACTTGGGTACTTTGTAGATGAAGATGGCATTGAAAAAGTACACGTACTCCTAGTTGCCACCCGCAAGGAGATAACAGATACCTATATAAGTACATTCGAGCAGGCAGGATTACAAATTGATGTTTTAGAAATTAACAGCTTTGCTCTAATTCGGACTATTCGTGAGCAATTGCGACAATTTGGGCCGCAAGAAGCAGCAGTACTAGTTGATATAGAGTTCGATAGTACAGAAATTGCCATCATCGTTAACGGAGTGCCGCAATTTTCGCGCACAGTTCCAATCGGGACTTATCAAATGCAAACTGCCTTAGCAAGGGCAATGAGCTTACCCACATCACGAGATATGGAACTGTTACATGGGATGGTTATTCCCCCAACTCCCATAGACGGCGGTAAAACCGGCGTTACTGAACTCAATCCTGGTATGGCAGCCATATTGAGAGTATTGGGAGAACTAACGGATGAACTACGCCGTTCCATCGATTTTTACCTGAATCAAAGTGAAAATTTGGAGGTAGCGCAGATTATATTAGCTGGCCCAGGAGGTGGACTCCAACAACTAGATGAATTCTTTACCCAACGATTGAGCTTGCCAACTACCCAAATAGATCCAATCGGGTCTTTGTCTTTGGAAGTTGACACGGATAAATATCCACAGGTGCAACGCTCAGGCTTGGCAATCGTACTTGGTCTAGGAATGCGGGAGGTGTAACAAAATGTACAGCCTAGATGTTAACTTTCTTAAAGATCGCCCAGCATACCAGAAAAAGCCTGAGAGAAAGGGAGGAATATCCCTAAATCTGCCTACAGGGGATTTGACACCAATCTATGCGGGAGTTGCAGTAGGTGTAGTCCTTCCAGCTTTATTGGGGCTTGGTTGGTGGCTGTTGCAAGGGAAGATTGTTGAATTAGAGGCACAGATAGCACAATTAGAGCAAGAAAGCAAGAGATTAGATACAGAAATCGGAAATATTAACAAAATCAAAGCCGAGACGAATGCAATTAAAGGAGAAACCCAAGCTTTAGTTACTGTATTTGACCAAATTCGGCCTTGGTCAGCAATGCTGCAAGATTTGCGCGATCGCATCCCGGTGGCAGTGCAAATCCAGACCATCAAGCAAATCCCACCCATTCCAGCGGCGGAGGGGCAGCCAGCAAGCAATCCTGCCGGGGGATTAGAAATTACTGGATTGGCTCGTTCTTTCAACGATGTCAATGATTTCTTATTGAGTTTACAACAGTCTCAATTCTTGAAGTCCACAGAAAGCAGAATTCTGACAGCAACGTTAGTGGATGCTCCTTTACCACCTGGTGTGGATCAACTTACTAATGGTGTAACAGTTAAACCGCCGCAAGTAGTTAAATACACCATCCAATCGAGTATGAACGATGTTCCTGCTTCAGAATTAATCCGGGAGTTGGAAAAAAAAGGCACAGTGGGCTTAGTGGCTCGAATTCGTAGTATGCAACAAACAGGAGTCATTTCAAAATGACGCTGAGTGATGATTTAAATTTTGGCGAACATGGTGGGGAATTCGATTCGGAAACGCCAGCTTACCCTATGGTATTTGGTATTGCCTTCACACCAAAAATCATTGGGATTTTGGTGGGGGTAATTGGTTTAGCGGGAGCAGGTTATATATTTTTAAACCTGCTGATGCCAGCTTGGGAAAGCTATCAGCAGCAGCAAGCAAAAAGCTCTGAACTGCAAGGGCAAATTGAGCAAAAAAAAGCCAGTATCAAACAAATTGACCAAGTTAAAGACGAACTAGCACAGGCAAAACAGCAAAAAGTTCAGGTTTTAGGTTTATTCGCTGACGAAAAAACCTTGGATACATTGCTGCTGGATATGAATCGCTTAGTTGAGTCTGGCAATACTGCTACTTCTCTGAATGTAGTCAGAGCCAAACTAAAGAAATTTGTGCCAGTTTCCCAAAAACCAGAACCAATTATCGATGGAAGTTTAGGAGTACAGGTTGACGGTAAACTGCAACGCAGCAGTATTAATGCCGAAATTACAGGAACTTATGAACAAACGCAATCGATAATGCGTAACATCGAGCGTTTACAGCCTTTGTTAATAGTTAGAGATTATCAAGCAACTTTGGCTCCAGTAGAGTCAAGAGATCCATTAGATAAAACGCCTGTGCAGGTAGGACCAGCAGCGATTAATACATCATTCCAGTTACAGGTATTGATGCCACTTAGTCCAGAAGAAATAGCCGCCGCAGCCGCCGCAGCCGCAGCTAAAGCTGCCCCGAAAAAGTAGTTAGGAGTTAGAGGTTAGGAGTCAGGAGTTAGGAGTTCTCATTCCTAACTATTCACTCATAACTTCTCACTTTTAGCGAACTACTGAAAGTTTTTTGTAAACAAGGTGTTATTAGGTGAGGAATGAACTGTGAAACAGCTTCACGGTAATAGTTTTATATTAGGTACTGCCGCTTTTGTATTTTTGGCAGCTCAACCAGTTTGGGCACAAATTAGTCAAATTACTGATGTACAGTTAAATGCAGTTAATGGTGGAATTAGCGTTGCTTTGAAGACTTCTTCAGGGTCGCGCCCCCAAGTTTTCACTACAAAAAGAGGCAAGGCATTAGTCGCAGATATTATCAATACTCAATTACGATTACCACAAGGTAATAGTTTTCGTCAAGATAGCCCAGCACCAGGAATTGCCTCCGTCGAGATTAATCAGCTTGATGCCAATAGTATCCGAGTGACGGTGACTGGTAGTAACAATACACCTGGCAGTCAACCTGTGGTGCGATCGCCAAATGGAATTACACTCAGCTTTAGCCCATCTGGTGGCACTACAGCATCAGCACCAACGCCAACAGCGCCAACATCGACAGCACCGCCTGTTACTACCCCAGCCCAACCGGGTCAAAATCCAAGTGTTCTCGTTCCTAACCCGGAAGTCACCATTGACGGACAACCTGCACAAGCTGCTGGGCCAGGTCAACCCGTGAGTCAGGCTCCACCTTTCTTACCTAGAGCCGTCGCGCCACCCGTAGGAGATATTGCCATCTCGAATACTGATGCTTCTCCTAGCACCATTGACTTAGGAACTCAGGAACGTGTACCGCGTCTAGTGCTGCGAGATGCACCGGTGCGTGAGGTTTTGTCACTGCTTGCCCGTGCTGCTAATTTAAATCTGGCTTATATCGGAGGTGAGCAAGCTGCTGGTGCTGGTGCTGGTGCTGGAGTTCAGCAAGCTGGTGCTGCTAATGCACAAGCAAGCTCTCAAACTATTTCCTTAGATATAGAAAACGAGCCAGTGCAAGATGTGTTTAACTACGTCTTACGCTTGAGCGGTTTAGAAGCTAACCGCAGTAATCGCACGGTTTTTGTGGGGCCCAAACTACCTAATTCCACCCGTGACATGGTTATGCGTAGCCTGCGACTCAATCAGGTGACAGTGGGAGTCGCCCTGAACTTTTTGGTCGGCTTGGGAGCAGAAAGTGCCGTCAGCCGCGAACGACAAGTTACCAGTGTTAATGCTGTGCCTGTTGGGGATGGAGTTACGCCTATCACCCAAACTCAGACTACTACGGAAAGCAGAGTTGAAACTCAACGCGTTAATTTTACAGACTCTAGCCCATTACTTAGAGGTTTACAGGCATTAGGAGATGAGCGCACCAATTCCCTGACCTTGATTGGCCCTCCTCGGCTAGTTGAGATGGCAATGAATCAACTAACTCAGCTTGATATCCGCCGTCGTCAGGTGGTAGTTAACGTGAAGATTATCGATGTTAACCTCTTGAACACCCAAGACTACAACACTAGCTTTTCCTTTGGGGTTGGTAACAACTACTTTACAAGTGATGGCGGTGCAGCATCTCTCAACTTTGGCGGTTCCAGACCAGCTACAAGAGCTGAAGCATCAACTAGTGTGACTAGTAGACCTGTCATCCAGAATCCCATAACGGGAGAAGCATTTTTGGATGTCCAAAATAATAGTGTACAGTCCGCAAGAGCTAGTTTAGGCGATCCGCTGCAACCTGGTGTTACGGCCTTCACCCCAGGAACAGGTACAACTCCCGCTCAATCTACATTCGCTCTCCCAACTTTATTCCAATTCCCTAGGCGTCTTCTCGCTAGCTTGCAGGCTCAAGTCCAAAATGGCAACGCCAAGATTTTGACAGATCCAACCTTAATTGTGCAAGAAGGTCAAACCGCTAATGTCAACCTGACTCAGGAAGTGGTAGGTAACATTGTAAGGGAAATAGTTCGTGACGCAAATCTAGCCACAGAAACGATTTCAGCAGAAAAAGACCGAGTAGGTTTAACCCTAGCTGTTAAAGTTGAGCGGATTGACGATAACGGTTTTGTCTCTCTATCGGTAGCTCCTGTCGTCAAAGCACCCCAAGCTCCAGCTACCATAAATGTTGGCGGAGGTGGTAGCCAACAAATATTCTTGGTATCGGAGCGCTCTCTTAATTCTGGCTCGATTCGCTTAAGAGATGGTCAAACACTAATTCTCTCAGGTATTATTCAAGATTCAGACCGGACAACTGTCTCCAAGATTCCCATTTTGGGTGATCTTCCACTAATTGGTTCACTATTTAGAAGTACAAACAGACAGAACCAGCGCAATGAGGTGATTGTATTACTCACACCTCAAATCATGGATGACACAGAGAACTCCTCCTACGGCTATAACTACACTCCAAGCCCAGATGTGCGGCAAATCCTTGAGCGTCGGGGGTTGAAAGTTCCGGCGAGGTAATAAAGATGACAAACAGGTGAGTCACCTCTGGCTCAAACCTTCCTAATTATTGCCAAGGAGTTCATAATTAAATCCTGCCCTTTTTAAGAGGATGTTTGAACAGTTATTTGTGAAGTATCAAATACTTGTAGCTCCTCCTAAATCCCCCTTAAAAAGGGGGATTTAGATTTTTATCTCTTAAAAGGGTTACGGGGTGAACACGATTTTAGAAAAGCTCGATTTCCTATTGTTTTCTCGTTCCTATGCAGAGTATAAGAATGGCTGATTAGGGACTGTTACTTCCAGTCAGATATTGAGTCAGAGTCTCAATGAATGAGAACGCGAATTAAGAACTAACAGCGTATTTCAGGTAAATGAAGTACATGGGTAGGGGCACAATATGTTGTGCCCCTAGGATTATCTATACCTCACTAACTCGCAATCTGCTGTAAGTTAGAGACTTTGATGGTATTTCTCCGAATTGAGTATCAGGAAAATTTCAATTTTTAGCAATAGTTAAAAGTAGCGATCGCATTTTCCAAGACTCCATAAATAACTAATTACTCTCTGCTACTTTTTCAGAAAGTGTGAGCAGGAATGTCATATTTTCTTCAGCTTTTAAGGCATGGAGCACATTAGCAGGCATAAAGACAAAAATACCAGGTTTAAGGGCAATGTTTTCTCCAGGTAAAGTAAGTAAACCTTTACCTTCGATGACGTTGATCGTGGCATTACGAGTAGAAGTATGCTCAGAAATATCAGTATTAACTGCTAGGCAAAATAGAGTGTATTGACAAGCATTATCTTTCAGCAATACTTTGCTGATAACTCCTGCACTGGGGTATTCAATTTGTTCTCGTAATTGAGTGACGAAAGATGGGCTATTTGTGATTGAATTGGTCATAGTATTTTAGGATTATGAACCGTAAATAAAAGCTAATAATCATTAAAAGATTAATTTTTGATTAAAGCTATAACCTAGCTTTAAAACTGTCTCTCCAAGCTGAAAATTTGCCAATTCAAATAATTTATCGGTGGCTATCCTTCCACCAGGACGTAGATATTTTTTACCTGCTGCTGCTAAAACTTTGTGTCCGGTAGTTGTTTGGAAATTGAGGATAGTGTTGGTCATCTCTGCGACCCTCGGAACTTGTCTTACCCTCAATTTCTCAGGAATTTATGATATTGTCTTTGAGGTAGCTCATAGAAGCAGTATTACTTTGCTTTCCACTCGTGGTCAAGGATAGCGTAAAGAAAATTGTCATACCATCTGCCTTTGATTAACTCTTTTTCCCGCAGATGACCCTCACGACGCATACCAATTTTTTCTAATACCTTTACAGAAGCAACATTCTCCGTTACACACCAAGACCAAATACGATGCATTCCCAGTTCTTCAAAGCCAAACTTTAAAATGGTCTGTGCTGCTTCTGTTGCATAACCTTGTCCCCAATACTGAGTATTTAATTCATAGCCGATGTTTGCTTCCCGCAGTTCAGAATCGTTTACGCGGATGCCACAATTGCCAATAAGCCGATTTTCTTCTTTGAGGACAACAGCTAACTGAAACTTTGTTCTTGGTTGCTCTTTTTGCTGACCAATAAACATCTGTACAAATTCGTAAACATCTTTCTGTGTGCGATGTGTCCAATAGTTATAACGCAAGTACAAAGGATCAGATTGATAGGTAAAAACCGCCTGCCAGTCTGCCTTTATAAAATCACGCATTAGCAAGCGGTCTGTTTCTAAGATCATGTTTTTTCTCTATTTTTAACTTTCACATCTTGCACCTTGAGGAGTAGCATCAGGATAATAGGTAATGATTGCTTTTTGTTTAGTAACAAAAACTGTAGAAAAGGATTTACCTGTTTCTTGGTCACGTACATTATAAATACATGCTCCGTCATTATTACCTTGGAGCTTATATATTCTGGTGGCATCTAAAAGCATTTCTTCGGCATTGCTGAGGTAGCCATAGCCTTTGATGACATCTGTTACTGTCCGATTTTTTTGCTTAATGACTACACCCATTGTATAAATGGCTCCAGGAACAACTTCCTCTCGTCCTTGATTATTTGGCAACCGTCCGCCTATTCCTTCATTTTGCAACTGTAAATATCTGCCGTGAAAATGTAAGCCACCTATATCATTGGCGTTATATATTTCACCACAAAATATATGCTCAAACCCTCGGCGTTGAAACCAGATATTCGTTAAATCTTCGAGAAATTGTGCTTTATTCTTACGTCCTGGACGAAGTTCACCGCCGCTAACTTGCTGAAGTTTCTGCAAAACATCTGGGTAATAAGATAACAATTGTTTAAAATTATTAGAACTAACTCTTGTACCAATAGAGCCGCAGAGGTCTAGTACAGCCTTGTCAAAAGGATTGAGCAGAGGTGGAGGTGGTGTGATATCTACCTTTTGTGTTGCGGGGAAACGAACAGTAACCGGGTTATCTACATTGTCAAAAAACGGCAGAAGTTGCGTATTTGGCTGAGGTTGCGCCTTCACGGAATTTTGCCAGCAAAAAGGGGAAACCAGTACCAAAAAAGCAAGCATATTTACCATCTGCTCTGACCTATTGGTTAAAAGATTTGGCTGCATAATTTTAAATTAATTACTTAGATAGCAATACTACATCAAGCTTAATTTAAGGAATAGGATACTTTATAAAAAACCCGGTTTTTTTAATAAACCGGGTTGATGAACTTCTTTAAAAGTCTGTTGACTTGAAATTTTAAATTGTTGATTACGCTATCTTAAACTAACCAAACATGGTGCGTAAATCTTTGGTAATTTTCCCTAAATCGGCGTTAGCGAGTGGAATCATTAAGTTGCCCGATCAATTTTTTGCACTTCTTCTTCAGAGAGTTTCACATTGATAGCTTGTGTTGAGTCTTCAATGCTAGAAACCTTGCTAGCACCAGGAATTGGTAAAATAACTGGCGACTTGGAACGCAACCACGCCAAAACGATATTATACAGTGACACACCTTTTTCTTTAGCTAAGTGAGCGATCGCAGGGATATCTTGTAAGTTCTGATGGCGACGCCTACCACCAAAGGGACTCCAAGGCAAAAACGTCAATCCTTGTTGTTCGCAATACTTCAATACGCCGTCATTTTCTGGCTGTCGTTGCCAAGGGCTGTATTGGTTCTGCACTGAGACAATATCCACCACATCCCGCGCCCGCTTAATTTGTTCAACGGAAAAGTTAGAAACTCCCACAAACCGAATCAAGCCAGCTTCTACTGCTTCTTTCACTGGTGCAAGGGATTCTTCAATAGTGTAATTAGTATCGGGGGAATGGTATTGCCAAACATCAATGGGTTTAGCACCACCTAACGCCTCAAAACTTACTCGAATTGTTTGGCGCAAATGTTCTGGGTTGCCGTTGCTTGTCCAATTACCATCGGGACGCATCAAACCGCCCTTAGTTGCCACAATTACTTGACTAACATCGCCTTTGTAACTAGCAAGTGCCTTGTGAATTAACCGCTCGTTGTGATGCTTATCTGACTCATCTTTGCAGTAAGAATCGGCAGTGTCAATAAATGTAATACCCAAATCCAAAGCATGATGAATAACTTGGATTGACTCTGATTCGGGAGGACGATTAGAGATTGACATGGGCATACCACCCAAACCGATCGCACTTACAAAGATGCCAGTTTTTCCTAGCTGTTTAGTTTCCATGCTTCTAGCTATAGCTTTCTGCCCCAATTATCTATCAGTTAGCCAAAGCTTTTGTAGCTATTCATCATAAATCCTCCCTGGTACTTAGACTTAATGATCTGTGAATGAGCTACCAGGGGAATACTCTACTCAAGGGTTAAGTATTCTATACACAGGCACTGATGAAAATTGTCAAGGAAACCCGTACCAGATTGCAGCTTAAGCATCGGCCACTCAGAGATTGGCTTACTGGGTGGTGCATTCTTACTTTATGCTTAAGCTTTTTGATTTACTGCTTATTTTTTGAGTCTGCTTCAGTTAAGATAACTTGCGCTCGCCTCTCATCAAACCAAATTAATTGTGAATTGAGGCGGTTCACTTTGCTGGCAAGCATGGAGAAACTTAAAATGTTTGATCTCCAGGAAGCATACATTCTTACAAAGACTGGTGGTAAAGGAGGGAAAACCTATCAAGTTGTGATTGTAACTCCTTTTAGATACTTTGCTCTTTTATCTCATGTTAGCTATCAAGAGAATCAGGAAGTTACTTTTAAAATAAACGATTTTATTAATTCTGGGCGAACATCGCTATTAGTACAGCAAAATCAACGGCATTATCTATTTTTCTTAAGTTTATTTTTATTGGTTATGATAGCGCTCGCTGCTTTTTTTGCTACATCACCTGTAACTACCTGTACCTTCTATAAAAGTATCGATAAGGTATTTATCGAACGTAAAAGTTTGCGTGTAAACCAAGTTATTGAACATCCAATAGAAAATATTCTGCGTTTTGATATCCAAGAAAAGCAATTTAGATACTCTAAGCTTTATCGGGCTGTTATTGTGCTGAAATTTTTCAATGAAATTCCAATTAACCCACAATATACTGATGAAAATAGCATCCGATATACAGTTTCTAGGATACATTCATTCCTAAAATTTTAACAAAAATCATTTCCATTCCCTGACAATGTTCCCTGAAGCTGAAGTCATTCGGCTCATTAACACAACCTAGTACGCAAGGCGGAAGTCAAAAGTCAAAATGAATCAATACAGCGTAAGCGTTTCCCTGATTTGGAATGGGTTATTTATTTCCGCAGCGCTGTATTAGTCAACTATAAATACCTACTTTGTCAGTTTGTTTAATTAAGCTATGTTTGGTAAATAAAATAAATAGCCTACGTGATCGGCTGTTATTCTACACTTGACATAAAGCATAGTGAGTGCCAAAAGACGACTGCCAGAAACCACTGCCCATGTCAGAATTACCCGCCAATCCTGGCAACACGGCTTCCTTGAGGGCGAAGTGAGTGCCGGTGAGTTTGAGTGGCATTTTCAGTGGCATTTTCGCCGGGGAGAACTTGCCGTCAAGCCTTCCCAAGGCCGCGCCTTAATCAAAGAACCCCTTGGTCGATTCTTGGAGCAACAAGATTATCAACTAGAGCCTGGAGGAGATTATGCTTTTACTATTCGGGCGGAACTTTAAAAGTTAGTAGTTAGTAGTTAGGAGTTAGGAGTTAATGATCTAATTCCTCACTCCTGACTGCTGAGTGTTGATTCTGTGAGGCGATTTAAGTATCTTTCGATTAAGAGGATGGCAACAATGTCATCTATCGGTCTTGGTGGCTGTCGCAGACCCTGTGGTAATAGCTTTGTTAGCCCTTTGGGTGGGAACATTTGCCAATAGCGATCGCGTGCTTCTAAGGTTGTGTAGCGCTCATCCACTAAAATAATACTCAACGGTTCTGTCAATTCTTGATATAACTGCTGTCTCCACTGCTTGGCTGTAGTTTGGTCGCCCATCACCATCAAGGAGATCGGAAACTTTTGACGCAGTGTCTCAATGGTAGCGATCGCTTCTTTTGCCAGTACGACATGATGATAATACAATTGCCGATCCAGTCCCATCACCGCTAAACCACACTTATCTCGACCTGGATCAAACCCCAAGATGACTGGTTGCATTGGTGAAAATTCCCGGAAAGTCATAATAAATTAAAATTAAAAATTAAGAATTATAAATGAATAAATGCAATCACAGCAACTATTTTGGCTGCTTTTCAATATGTTTAAATCTTACTAATAACAGTGTGCAAATAATTTTTTAAGTACTAAAGATAATTTGTCCGTTGACTATTGCCACTAATTTTACTCTCAATGGTCCGGCTGTATAAGTATCGTTTGCTGCGATCGCTTTGATTTCCAATGGTTGATTGTACTGTCTTAATTGGTTGATAAAGCGCAGAAAAGTCCCGTCTACTTGCACATTTTCGATAATTCCGGCGTTACGGGCACGAAACTGGGAAGCAGAAATCAGTATTTCCAGTCGCTGCTGTAACTGATACGATGTCATGGTTTTGGAATCAGCAGTAGTTGTGGCCAGCACCGCGCCTTGCGAAAAAACCAATTCATTCCGAGCGGTATCAGCGAAAAACTCTATCTGCTTTTCTCCCCTGACATAATTACCAGCCGAGAAAATTCGCACCACGTATTCTTGACCATCCTCAATCTGCTGGCTCAATTTCTCAACCCTCTCTTGGGTGAAGCGTAGTAGCTCTGCATTTGCAGAATTTGCCCCAGGCTCACTTAATTCGAGGTTGGCGTTGCGGTTAGCTTCTTGTAAAAGTTGTTCCACTGCCTGACGAGCAGCAGTAGGTTGCGTAACACGAACTACACCTGCGGCCAGAACTTGACCGCGAACTAAGGCCAGCTTACCTAAACGCAGGTCGCGGTAGGACTGATAATATTTTTCTAACCTTGCAACTTCAAGTTCTAGTTGCTGCTGTTGTGCTTCCAATTCTTTGAGGCGTGATTCCCGTTTGGCAATCACTTGCTCTCGCGCTGCAACTTCTACATTACGCTTTTGAATCAGTTGATCGAGTTGGGCAATTTTGCGATCGCGTTCTTCTATGACTTCTTGGCGATTAGCAAGCTCGCGATCGCGTTTTTCAATTGCTGTTTTGGCTTCATCAATCGCTTTTTTAGCTTCAGCATACAGTCTTTGGCGTTCTGTCTTCAGTTGCTCAACTGCCGTCTGTAGCTCTTTTCTCTGATTGTAAACGCTTTGCAATTCAGCTATGGCTTTTTGGTATTGAGTTACAACTTGTCCTAGCTGACCTTGAGTGCGTTGGAGTTGAGTTTGAGTTTGGGCTTGTTGACTAATGGTGCGGTTCAACTGAGCTTGTGTTTGCAGTTGTTTGGCATTCGCCGCCTGCAAAGATTTATTAATTGTCTGTAAGTCTTGTTGTGCTTTTGCTTGGGCAATTCTTGCTTGGTTTAGCTCACTCTCTACCTGACTTTTTTGAGTTTCTGCGGTTTTTAGCTGTTCCCGCTTCTGTCTGAGGTCTGTTTGAATATCCTCTAACTCAAAGACTCCCTTTCGCAAGCCTTCGTCGGCAGCGAATAAAATTCCTAATGTTGATGCTGAAATCAAACCGCCCGTAAAAATAGTTACCAATACAGCAGTATTTTTCGGACGAAGGTTAAAAAGTGAGAGGCGGGCTTTGCCAACTCGTGTGCCGATGCGATCGCCCACGGTTGCAATTACGCCTCCCAGAATTAAAATTGCTGCTATGAGGATGTATCCGGTGGTCATCTTTAGCTACCGAAATCCTTCCAGATACAGCCTACTACTTTTAACCATTGTCTGGGGAGAAGTGGAAATTGGCAATAGCTGAAATTACTCAATTTTAGATTTACCTCTAGCTATTAGTGTCATTTTTCAAAATAGAACACGTGCCGATTCCCCTTTCTCCAATTGATTTTATGTGAATTGCCTACTTAAGGTAACAGGTTTATGCACAGTAATCTTCTTTTTGTGAATAGAAATCATCTTTTTTTCACGTAAATCCCCTAGTAGCCTAGTGACGGTAACACGAGTTGAACCAATTGCTTCTGCGATCGCTTGATGAGATAACTTCAAATCAATTGTGATCCCATCTGCACAAGGAACCCCAAAATCTCGACAGAGAATTAGCAAAAAACTCACCAATCTAGAACCCATATCTCGGTGAGCGAGAGTTTCAATCATCATCTCCGTTTGTAAAATGCGCGAAGACAGACCTCGCAGCATTAACATTGATAATTCTGGATTTTCCTTGAGTGCTTGCTCCACTTGTTCAATTGGTGCTGACAGTAATTCCGCAGGAGTAAATGCAACCGCATGGTAAAACCTATCCGATTTATTTCCCGTCAGCAATGACAATACACCAAATACACTATTTTCCCGCAGCAACGCTACCGTTATTTCCTCTCCTGCCTCGTACACCCTGGAAAGTTTAACAGCACCTTTCAAAAGAAAATAAACTCGTTCGGCAGGATCGCCAGGAAAAAAGATCGTTTTATTGCGTTCAAACGTTTCCACAACTGGCGGAAACGCCCCGGTCGCCATCTGACGAAATACATTTGCTAGGGCTTTATCTTGTGTCACGATCATCTCCCTTCCCCTACCCAATGCCGGAAAAACAAAAACTGATTACCTAAGAATACACCCGAAAAATGAATAAAGCACCGTCAACCTTTCTGTACTTTCCTATACTCAAACTAATCTCTTCATAACTCTTTGTTTACAATGATACATAATTGTTGATCCTTTAAGCTACTAATTGTTGATAAGTACTTCCAATAGCAGTATTAAAAAGGGTTTTTTAAAGAACAAATAAAGATATTTTGAGAATATCTTTATAAAAAATCAAGATTTTTGTCATAGAAAACACCCTTATCAATATTCATTTTTGCAAATCCTGTGTAAAACGAAGACAAAACGTGCCTCAGATTCTAGTATGCTCCTAATGATCGATCGCATTAACAATTTCTATGCTGAATCTGACTGGAAAAAATGCTCTTGTTACAGGTATTGCCAATAACCGCTCGATCGCCTGGGGCATCGCCCAACAGCTGCATAAAGCCGGAGCAAACCTGGGTATTACCTACCTGCCGGATGAACGCGGCAAAATGGAGAAAAAAGTTGCGGAATTGGTAGAACCCCTCAATCCCAGCTTATTTCTTCCCTGTAATGTCCAAAATGATGAGCAGATTCAATCTACCTTTGAGACAATCCGCGAAAAGTGGGGAAAGCTAGACATCCTTATCCATTGTCTTGCTTTTGCCAGCAAAGACGATTTGACTGGAGATTTTAGCCAAACGTCTCGTTCTGGCTTCAACACCGCCTTAGAAATTAGTACCTACTCGCTGGTGCAGTTAAGCGGTGCGGCTAAACCTTTGATGACAGAGGGAGGTAGTATCGTCACCTTGACATATTTAGGCGGTGTCAGGGCAATTCCTAATTACAACGTTATGGGAGTTGCCAAGGCGGGGTTAGAAATTAGTGTGCGCTACCTAGCTGCTGAACTAGGTCCGCAAAATATCCGCGTCAATGCCATCTCCGCAGGCCCCATCCGCACTCTGGCATCTTCAGCAGTGGGTGGAATTTTGGATATGATTCATCATGTAGAAGAAGTAGCTCCCCTACGACGCACCGTCACTCAGCTAGAAGTGGGCAACACTGCCGCTTTTTTATGTAGTGATTTGTCTAGCGGTATTACCGGACAAGTTCTATATGTAGATGCAGGATATGAAATTATGGGAATGTAAGATAATTGGGGCATTGGACATTGAGTATTAGTAAAATTCTTGCCAATTCTCCATGCCCCATTCCCTATGCTCCATTCCCCATTCCCGATGCAAACAACCAATCGCCAAGTTAATTCAAACTACGATAATTCAACTAAAACCTCTCGGATTGCCACTGTTCACCGCACTACTGGTGAAACTGATGTGCAAGTTACCATCAATCTGGATGGTAGAGGAACTTGTACAGCAGCAACAGGTATTCCGTTTTTGGATCACATGTTGCATCAAATTGCCTCCCACGGGCTGATTGATATAGATGTCCAAGCCAAGGGAGATTGGGAAATTGATGATCACCACACCAACGAAGATGTAGGTATTACCTTAGGGCAAGCTTTTAACCAAGCACTAGGCGACAGAAAAGGCATTGTTCGCTTTGGTAATTTTCGTGCGCCACTAGATGAAGCCTTGGTTGAGGTAACGCTAGACTTTTCTGGACGCCCTCACCTCAGCTACGGCTTGCAAATTCCTACTCAGCGTGTAGGAACCTATGACACCCAACTAGTACGCGAATTTTTTGTGGCGATCGTGAACCATAGCCAAATGACACTGCATATTCGGCAACTGGATGGAATTAATTCCCATCACATTATTGAAGCAACATTTAAAGCCTTTGCAAGGGCAACACAGATGGCGGTGGAAATCGACCCCCGTCGTGCTGGTGTAATTCCCAGTTCTAAAGGCGTTCTATGAAAGGAGTCAAATAGGGCATTGAGCATGGGGCGGTAGTTATTCTCCCCAATCCCCAATTCCCAGTTTGCAATAATTGACACACTGCTCGGTGATGGTTATTATCAGGCTACCGGGTAACCTGTAATTAATACCAAGCTGGTAATTAGTAATTGAACCGAGATGAAGTCTGTTGCAGATGACCCTGATTCTCAACTCAATACGGCAGACACTGCGCCAGTAGTTCTGACTTCTGAGTTACGAAAAGTCTATCGCACTGGTTTTTGGCTAAATCAAAAAGTTGTATCTCTTAAAAACTGTTCTTTAACAGTTTACAAAGGCGAAACCTTTGGGTTGCTAGGGCCAAACGGTGCTGGGAAAACAACCCTTTTAAAATTGTTGCTGGGAATTATTCGTCCTAGCTCTGGACGGGGATTATTATTGGGTAAGCCAATAGGCGATCGCACTGTTAAGCAACATATCGGCTATCTGCCGGAAAATCCCTATTTGTATGACTATCTCACTGGCTGGGAATTTTTGCAGCTAGCTGCTGGGCTATTCCAAATTCCCAAAAGTGTCCAACGCCAACGCATTCCCCAACTGCTGGAATTAGTGGGTTTATCCCAAGCTGATGCCCGCAAAAAGTTGCTGCGCCGTTATTCTAAAGGAATGCTACAGCGTGTTGGTATGGCACAGGCGCTAATTAACGAGCCAGATTTGGTTTTTTTGGATGAACCGATGTCTGGTCTTGATCCGGTGGGACGCTACCAAATGCGGGAAATTATTCTGGCGCTAAAAGCTGCTGGTAAGACGATTTTTTTCAACAGCCACGTTCTTAGTGAAGTAGAACAGATTTGCGATCGCATTGCCATCCTCGCTCAAGGTGAATTAATTTGCTCTGGTTCCCTCAATGAACTCTTAGGTAAAAACAACACATATTATGTAAAAGGTCAAGGTGGTGACTGGGAAATTCTCAAAAAATGGATACCCACTCTAAAATTTGAACCTGATGGTTCCTGGCAAGGTACACTACAAGACGATTATTATGATTTTCTGTCCAGTCTTCGTCTTATGGAGGGTAAAATTATTGCCATGAACTTGTCGCGTTATTCACTAGAAGAGTTTTTTATTCAACAAATCCAAAGAAAAAATAACTCGCTTAATTAATCGGCGTTGCTAAATAGTCAATTGGGGTTGACTTGAGGGATAAAACTCAAAACTTCTGGTTTTTCGAGTTTATCTTTGTCAAGCAAACCCACAAAAAATAAAATTCCAATTTCTTTTGCAGGTTATTGGTATTTATTTAATGGAATTGTTCATAATTTTTCTCGCCATCGCAGATTTAAACTCATAGTTTAAATGTCATCAAATTGACTTTGACAACAACATTTTATTCGTAAGTACTTTATTGTTTAACAAAGAATTTCTTGTATAAACTGTGTTTATTTGCGTAAGTTCTAATGTTTTTTGATAATTCCTGTATTCAAGTTGGCTTAACTTTAAATTAAATTCACTAAAAATTCAAATTCAATAGACAAATTTACTCCGGAAAATGACAGTTTTCGAGGAAAATAAGAGTGTCGGGGAACTTGAATACTTAGGTATAGTCAAAATAAAAATATTTAGACAATACTTTATTAATCGTAGTTTCAGAGTCTCAGGTAAATATGCTTAACACAACTTTGTTTAAATTCCTAACTCAGCCTGTTGTGGGTGTGGCTTTGTTAACTGCTGTCAATGCCGTTGTGCCATCTGTCAGTCTAGCCCAGGGACAACCATTACCAGCAACTACACAGCCACCAATCACGCCAACACAAATAGATACTAATTATTCATTAGGAGGCGGCGATCGCATCCGTGTAAATGTATTTGAAGTCCCTGAATATACAGGTGAGTACCAAATTCCCCCAGGTGGAGCCATCAACTTACCTTTAATTGGCAGTGTGTCAGTCCTCGGTTTAACAACTGAACAGGCTGCTGACGAAATTGCCAGAAGATACTCTCGCTTCCTCAAACGTCCCTTAATCTCAGTCAATTTGTTATCGCCCCGTCCCATCAATGTTTTCGTTGCCGGAGAGGTGACACGTCCAGGGGCTTACACCCTAAACTTGAGCGGAGGCGCGGGAGACAATCCAGGCGTACAATACCCCACTGTATTAGCCGCACTGACAACAGCACAAGGTGTAACCCTGGCTGCGGATGTGACTCAAGTTCAATTACGGCGTAAAGTAGGACGTTCTTCAGAGCAAGCCGTTACCGTTAATTTGGAGGAACTCATCCAAACAGGCAGGTTATCACAGGATATTACCTTGCGGGATGGAGATACCATAGTTGTGCCAACTGCAACCAACTTCGACGTGGCAAAATCCCGCAATATATTTGCATCTAACTTTGCCGCTAGCCAAACCACACCCCGCACGGTAACAATTATTGGTGAAGTTAACCGTCCAGGTTCGTATCTTGTCACCCCAGCCAGCACAGATGCACAAGGTGGCGCAACCGCTACCACTAACAGTGGTACTACCACTCCCAATGGTCTACCAAATGTGACACGAGTTATTCAACTCGCTGGGGGAATTACAGCACAGGCTGATGTTCGTAATCTTAAGCTACGCCGAGCTACAAGAACTGGCTCAGAACAAGCTATAGATATCAATCTTTGGCAACTATTGCAGAGTGGTGACGCCAATCAAGACATCATCGTGCAAGATGGAGATACAATTGTTATTCCAACGGCAACTGAAATCATTCCCGCAGAAGCTACTCAATTAGCTACTACTACTTTGTCTCCTGCACGCATTCAAGTTGGCGTGGTAGGCGAAGTTAAAAAACCAGGTTTAACAGACGTTCAGCCAAATAGCTCTTTAAATCAAGCTATACTCGCTGCTGGAGGATTTAATGATGCCAGAGCTAGTAGTAGTGCTGTTGATTTGATTCGCCTCAACCCTAATGGTTCTGTGACTAAACGTATAGTAAAAGTGGATTTCTCTGCTGGGATTAATGAGCAAACGAATCCTATACTCCGTAATAATGATGTTGTGGTAGTCAATCGATCTGGTTTAGCTAAAACTGGCGATACTACAAACACCATAACTGGGCCTCTAGGTGTTATTTTTAATATTTTGAGGTTGTTCGGAATTTAGTTTGAATTGCGGATGTAAATAGGGGACGTTGCTCAACCCTCTTCGTCCCCAAAATTGCACTATGTATGAGTCAAGGCTCAATAGTCAAGAGTTTATATAGCCTTACTTAATCATTTGTGAGACAGAAAAAGCCGAAACGCTGATAAATACGTGTTTTTCATATCCGTGTTTTCTTGGGATTTAATTCCGATTGCTATAAAAAACAATTATGCTTCTTTGAAAATCGTATTTTCTATGCCCGTTTTAGGATATTTTCAAGTAGTATTACTCATTGACAAATCTACAAACTTAAAAATTTAACTGAAAACTCCTAATCTGTTATTGATAGGCTTTTTTTAACCTTGTTTTAGTTACTCTGCTTTTTTATGATAATGAGAATATTTTAGAATACAAAGGCAGTAAGACGTAGAATATACCTTACTTTTGTTTATTTATTGATTATTATAAGAATTATTTAAGTATATCAACTAACTGATAACAGATATACTATCTTAACCACAGATACCACGTATACACAGTAGAATAATGTCGAATTGGAAATGACGCCATTTGTACGGTTGCTTGGTGTCCATTAAGGGGGTAACTCTGGATACTAACT
Source organism: Nostoc sp. FACHB-888 (assembly GCF_014696655.1). Classification (NCBI taxonomy): domain Bacteria; kingdom Bacillati; phylum Cyanobacteriota; class Cyanophyceae; order Nostocales; family Nostocaceae; genus Nostoc; species Nostoc sp. FACHB-888. The sequence continues at coordinate 57,364 of NZ_JACJQM010000015.1, forward strand.
ATTTTCCTCCAGTACTTTTACTAGAAGTTACTATTTTTTGGAAGACAAGCTAAAAAGGCTTTTCAGCCTTATTTCCGTGGAAATTCTCAGGTTGGAATCTGAGAAACGGTGTATAAACTTACAAATGGCAAGTACACGCTATATCCAATACTGAGTTACTGACTAAGGCTAGAGTTACAGACCGTTGACGAATCAGTTTTTGCAACATACCCTATTTTCCCTATGATGATTCATGGTTTAAGTTTTCTCAGTTTGAGCGCATCTCTTGTACTTCCCTGGGCAATAACAGGTGTGGTTCAAGTAGAGAAAATAACAGAGTCTTTAGTTCAAGATGTACGTCAGTCATCCACTGAACAGCAAATCCCATTACCTAGCCGCAAGCTGATCAGTGCTGTTTCAACTGGGACAACGTACTATGTTAGTGGTACCGGAAGCGATAAAAAAAGCGGACTCACTACCTCATCCGCTTTTAGGACAATTCAAAGGGCGGCAGACCTAACTAACCCTGGGGACACGGTACTCATCATGGACGGGGTATACAAGAATGCACACCCAACTGGAACGGTAGTTGATATTAGACGCTCTGGAAAGTCAAATGCATGGATTAAATATAAAGCATATCCTGGGCATAAGCCGAAACTTAAGCACAATGGATGGCATGGAATTTGGATTCACAATGGAGCATCATATATTGAAGTGAACGGGCTGGAGGTAGTAGGGAACAATGGCAATATTACCCGTAGTTATGCGTTGAGTCAGAAGTATAACAGATCAAACCCGAAAACCAGTGGAAATTGCATCACCATAGAAGGAGGACAAAATCGTCGCTCCCACCATATACGTGTTCTCAACAATAAAGTACATAATTGTGGAGGTGCAGGCATTGTAGGTATTGAATCAGATTATCTAACAATAGATAATAACGAGGTGTTCAATAATGCCTGGTACTCAGTTTACGGCTGTAGTGGTATTTCACTGCTCAACAATTGGAATTCTGACAACAAGCAAAACTACAAGATGTTTGTGACCAGAAACAGGGTCTACAACAATCGAATGTTCATTCCCTGGATTACTACTGGCAAGATCCAAGACGGTAATGGCATTATTGTTGATCGTGGAATGAATAAGCAAAAGGGATCAAAACTGAGTGCGTATCGAGGACGCACTTTGATTGCCAACAACGTCACATATAAAAATGGTGGTGGCGGTATTCACACATTTCAAAGTGAGAATATCGATATTGTCCACAACACTAGTTATATGAATAGCCAGAGTCCAGGAATTTCATACGGACAAATCTCGGTTAATGCTTCAAATGATATCAACGTTCTAAATAACATCCTTTATTCTGAGCGTGGGAAACCGATAAACGTAAGATACGGTGGTAACAATGTTAATTTTGACTACAACCTCAACGCCAATGGTGCCTCGATAGATGGTTCCGGTTCTAATGATATGACTGCAAATCCCCAGTTTATGAATGCCTCAGATGCTGATTTTAGACTGAAATCGACAAGTCCGGCAATTAATAGTGGTATGAAATTCAATAGTGTGAAAACCGATTTTACAGGCGACTCTCGCGTGAAGGGTTCACGACCCGATCGAGGGGCACACGAAATTCGGTAGTAGAGTTATTTACTGAATCCCCCGAATTAAATTCGGGGGATTCAGTAAATAATCAAGATTTCAGCGTTTGCGAAGATAGTTAATAGCTACATTAGGCTACGCTAATGCATAGGTATTTTCGTCCTAAACTTAGCTGTTGCTTAGACGGCAATGCATTTTGTCAATTCAATCCCTAATCAAAACTAGATTCCTGATTTTTCCTAACGCTAATAAAAATTAAGATGGGCGAACTGTAATTTTTAACCTACATTCCCCATCTCAAAGTCTCACATGAATCAGAATATTGGTTCATTAGTATGTATTGGATTAGCCCCTAACCTTTGAAGGTTTTATTTTTTTGCAAGCCTCTGAAACTCTTTTGTCAATTTTGTTGGTTTAAAGTATTCATGATCGTGATATAAATAACTACTGGATTCATTTTTATCAATGAGTCCATTCACGACCAAGCCTAGTACGTTGTAATTGGATCTTTCTAACATCTCTTGAGCAGCGTTAGCACTGTTAGAATCGATTACTCCAGGTCGAGCTACTAACAAAATCCCATCAGTCATTTGGCTTAAAGTCAAAGCATCAGCTGCCAAAAGCAGGGGAGGAGCATCAATAATTACAAAATCATAGTTATCTTGAGATGCAAAATTTTCAATTAATGATGCCATCCGTTTTGAGTCAAGCAAAGCAAGCGGGTTCGGAGGTCTAACCCCAGCAGTTAAGACATCAAGATTATCCATTACCTTAGATACAGTAACGTCAAATTCAGCCTGACCTACAAGAACCTCACTCAAACCAACTGCATTGGTTAGCTGCCAAAGATGATGCTGAGAAGGAACTCGCATATCTGCATCAATTAATAAAACTTTACGCCCTAGTTGAGCGATCGCTGCTGCCAAATTAGCTGAAACTGTAGACTTGCCTTCTTTAGGAACTGCGCTAGTTACCACGATAGTTTTGAGCACTTTATCTGAACTTAGGAATTTCAGATTCGCTTGAATCATTCGGTACATTTCGCTAGTTAAAGAGTAAGGCGTATCTCTGACAGCAACCTTTGGATTTATCGATTCTACATTTGAATAACGGGAGCGAACCTTTTTAACAGACAAAGGAACAATTCCCAGCAACGTATATCTAAATACATCTCTGACTTCCTTAAGTGTTTTCAAAGATCTATCCCTCATGCTTAGGAGGAGAACACTTGTAGCAGCCAAAAATAAACCGAACATCACTCCTAGCAATAAAATGATAAATTTTTTGCCTGCTACTGGCTTATTTGGCACTGAAGCCAAAGCAATAATTCGTGAACTAGCTGTATTTGTATTCTCAACTAACTGTAATTCTTGAACCTTTTTCAAAAGAGTTTGATATGTGGATTCTGCAACTTCAACTTTCCGTTCTAACTCCCGCTGATTTTGTGCTAACTGGGGTATGATTTTGACTCGCTGCTCGTAGGTAGAACGGGAGTTATATAGAGAGGAGAGTCTTTTAGCTAAACCAAACCGCTGTACTTCTGATTGTAGAAAATTTTGGATCAGGTTTTGTCTGAGTTCTCCAATCTGCAATAAGCTTTGCGGAATTTGTGTTTGATTACCAACAGTCTGACCAACTTGCTGTTGCAGGAGGGACTTTAAGCTAGCTTTCTTTGCTTCTAAGTTAATAATTACAGGATTATCATCTAAGAAACGGCTACGCTCAATTGCTAGCTGTCGATCGGTTTCTTGAAGTTGTGTAAGAACTCCTTGTACTGCTGGTGACTGACTGAGGGCACTCACAGCGATCGCTTCTTGAGAATTTAGCTCTACTTTCTGACGCAGTTGATTGGTTTGGGCGTTTACCTCATCAAGTTGAGCCTTAACAGTATTCATCTCATTGTCTAGATTTCCAATAGTTGCAACGGCTGATCTTGTCTCCTCTGATAGGTCTGCTATCTGATTTTTCTGTTTAAATATACGTAGCGCTACTTCTGCATTATTAACAGCCTCTTGAGTTTTAGGAAGCTGCTTGGCAATAAATTGACGAGTTGCTGCTGCCTCAGAGCGATTTGTCAAAATATCATTTTCTAAATAAAGACTCATAATTGTGTTGACCACTGCCGCTGATAGTTCGGGGTCACGGCTGGTATAGCTAATTCGCAATACATCTGTGCCGCCAACAATTTTCAGTACTAAAGAACTTCGTAATTTCTCTACTTCTAAAGCTTTACCTTCTTCATCTTGAAGCCCTAGTTTCTCTATTGTTTTCTGCAATATACTAGGTGAGGAAATAACTTCTATTTGAGTGTTTATAGGGTTTTGAGTTGCTATCAGGGATTTTAAATCTCCTGTACCTCCTCCTTCGGCGTTAGTTGGTAAAAGATTGGAGCCTACTACTTTAAAAGAAGGAACTCTAAATAATAATTTTCCTTCGGCTTCATAGGATGACTTCATAAATTGTGTAGCTATGGCACTGACCATAACTGTAGCTGCAAATATTGCAGTTGCAGGTAGCCACCATCGCTTTAATATCAATAAGTAACGACTAAGGTCTAAATCGATAGATTCTCTAGATTCCATAGATTTTTCTGACATAAATCTTTAAAAGTACAGGTTTTAAGCAGGAAACTAAAAATTGACTTAGAGAATGCACAAACCACTGCGATTGACAAGACTGATGCGATTTGACAATATGACAATAGTATAGACTATCTAAGTTACAAATTTAATTTCCATCTTAAATTTAAAGTAGTTACCAGCTTTGCAAAATTTTATCATAAGCCTCTAACAGTTTCGGAACTTGATATTAACACCTAAGGATCTTCTCCATTCTTCGTCGCCCCTTGGCTTCTAGATTCAGAAAGTAATCAATTCTCTGTAGTTCACCCATGACACTCATTTACCCTATCAAGTAGTTCTTCACTCTACGGTAATTTGGATTTTAGGAGCATTCGGCAAAACCGGGAAGTCTGGTGCATTACGAACTAAACTGGTGCATTACGAAACTAAAGAGGAAAAACACTTATTCTCACCTTACTTAAATCCTAGAGAAAGGTTCAAAGCCTCATTTTCAATTAAAGACTTCAAAACAAAGCTTCTCTTAACCGTAAATACCATCCTGTCGTGGTCTAGCTATAACTTAATAGTATGATAATCTTAAAACTATTTAGTTAGACACATTAACTGTAAATTTTCAATACTTGCTCTATTTTTGATTAATGTATCAATTAAATAATTACTAGTTCCAGTTTGATTACTTTTTGCCGATTCAACAAGCTACCTAATATTCTCCTGATATTGAGTAAACCTCTTGATTTTATTTTGGCAAATTTGCGCGTGTAGAAAGCTTGCTTGATAATATTGCTGATACATAAAGTATCCATTCAAGACTATTTTGCTCTAACAATGTAGTTTCAGTTAGATTTGAAAGAATCATATAAGTAAAATAAACTAAAAGCCATAAATGTTCAGATGTTTGATTCCATCGGATTAAATATATAGCTCTTAATAAATTAATAACGAACCCAATTAGAAAAACCAAAACTCCTACTAAACCCAATGCTAGCCAGAGATCCAAAAAACCATTGTGAGCATTAGGAGCGTCCCATTGTACCATTTGTATAACAATAGAAGACTCACTATTATCCCAGAATGCTCCATAGCCATATCCTAGCCACGGTTTTTTTGCAATCATCTCAAGCACAGCAGGCCATAATTCTGAACGTCCAGTAAGTGTTGTGTCCTTACCTACTGATCCCAGAATTGTATCAGCTTGTGAGACAAACCAAGTATAAAAAATTATGCTAACTGTTGACACCAAGGTTACAACAGGTATCATTACTTTATACTTTAAATTTAAAATTCGATTATATACAATAAAAGCAGCTGTAATGAATATAAAATTACCTAGAGATGTTGTTGATTTTGATAATAATACAATTATTCCAGAAGCACCATAACCAAGCCATGAAACCCAGCGATTCTCTCGATTAGTCATGGCAAGGAAGAAAAATATTGCTCCACTAAGTACAAATCTCTTGCCAAGAACATTCTTTTGTGGATATATTCCTCGCCAAGCTGTTGGGTCCCCAGCGCTTCCAACCCCGTACTGTGGAATTAGTACAGCAAATAAGATACACATAAATCCTGAGATCGCAAGCATATATGCACATAACTTCAGTTGTTCTTTTAAGGTGTAGCGTGAAGCTAAATAAAGCGCAAAGAGCATTGTTCCTGTCAGACCTATAGCACGACGTATAGTAATATCTGAATCTAAAGACCAAAAACTCGAAAATGCACAAACTCCGAGCAATACCCAAATAAATTTATCTCTACTAAAGACGTAAGTAACCTTCTTCCAACGTAGAGTAATTAAGGAAATACTAACTATATAAGTCAAAGTGAAAAGCAATCGAGCTATGAATCTATCACTCTCTTTGATGGTAAAACCATTGGTCATCAAAGGATCTAATGGAGTTCCTGAATAGATCATTAAAAAAGCGATTGTAACTAATTGTTCAGCAAAAATTAGAAATTTTCTCATTTTTTATCATGTGTAAATATTATTTTATATATTAAGCAAATCACAAAGTTGTGATTACTAGTTTCCATGATTTAGAAAAATGCTTTACTATCTCTATTCACTCAGTTTTGATTTTGATGAGATGGCGGTATTTTTGGGATTGACATTTTTTATTAAACCTAAAGACAGAAGTAACCTAGGTTTAAAAGTATATTAAGCATATTGTTTAACCACAAACGTTTTATATCTTGTGCTATGGTTATGATCAAAACTCCCTTCTTTATTGGTCTTTAAATTCACGCTTCAAAGTTTTTGTCATTATTTGCTTCTTTGTGTCTTTTTTTTGAGAAGAACATTTTATCTTTTAAACTTCTTGGCCAAAATAGAGCTAACTTGCTGTCTGAACTGCTGAGGGAACAGCCACATAATTAAGTACAAGCATATATCAATCGGGCGGGGCTTTCCCCAGCGTATGGCTTCCCACAACAAAGGAAAGAAGGCTTTCCAATCACCTACTGAGGACGCAGAAGGAGCGGTCATTGTTGCAATAAAACCCGAATAAGCCTTTGGTGTTACTAAATTGCGGGTGGAACGAATCCAATCCAAGGAATATTGCCAGTCATTGACGTTACTTAAGCGCTTAATTCCCACTTCTGAATGCCAGATTGCCATAGGCTCAGGTACAAACTCTACTCCTACACCCTCCATAGCACTAACTCGCAGCAACCACTCCCAATCCTCATGTCTGTAAAATTTTTCTTCCAAAGGCATTTTTTGTACTAACTCTTTTTTCACGAAAATAGTTGAGGTTTGTATGAACCCCTCTTCTTTAAATAAGGAGTTACGTGCAAAAAGATATTCGCTTAGAGGTTCAGAGAGGTTAGGTAGCCTTTTGGGAAGAATAGACTCACCTTTTTGAGTCTGGGAAATGAAACGACTGGCGACAACTGGAAAATTATAATGGGAATTATTTGCTACTTCAAGCTGACGCTCCAATTTCTGTGGAAGCCATTCATCATCATCATCTAAAAAGGCTATCCAAATACCTTTTGCTTCCCTTACACCAGTATTTCTTGCCCCTGATGGCCCAACATTTTTTGATAGTTCTATCACTCTCAATCTTGGATCGGCTATCTGAGATAGTACATTGACTGTTTCCTGATCGGGACCGTCTATTATAACAATCACTTCAATTGATTGCAGCGTTTGAGTTAACGCAGTTCTGACACCCCTCGTAACAATTTGTGGTCTATTGCGTGTAGGAATGACAACGGTGACTATTATTTCGTTACTTTCATTTACCATTGCTAATTTTTGGTTTGTTGCTTTTTCTGCTTGGAGAGATTCAATATTCATGGCTTTGGTTATCTGATAATTATGCAAAGTTTATATTTACTGTTTTATAAGCAAACTCGACCATTAAAACTTCATTTTTATTTTTACTATTTTTTCCTTTACAATATGAATTCCGCCTAAAGTATGAATAGTCAGAAAAATCACAAATAAAATATAGAATGAAGTCGCAATAATTAGAGTAAATAAAAAGTCTAAAGTTATTTTTTTTAAAATTAAGAATACAAGCACCATCAAAGTGCTGATTATAATAGGACGGCGAATAACTCGCCATAAATTTAATGGAAATAATAGAGTATAAGTGAAGTAAACATACTGACTAAAGGCAAGAATAGTCATTAGCAATGCCATTATAGCCGCACCTACTAACTCATGTTGTGAAACTAATGCTACACCCCCCAAGCTTCCTAATATAGTTGTAATAACCACTTCACGTAGGTTCACTATCTCAAAATGATTGGCTACAAGTAGAGAGCACAGTGTGCGTGTAAAGGGCAATAAAATTAGTGATATAGCGCTGATACTAAGAGCTAAACTTCCTTGAGCAAAGCTAGAACCATAAATAAAAGTCAGCAAATCTTTGCCAAAAAATAATAATCCAAGGAATAAGGGTAATCCCATAGTTAGTAGAACTTCAATAAAGCTTTCAGTCATCTGCTGCTGCTTTTCCCGTCCTTGATCTACTAATTTTGATAGTCTCGGAAACATTGCTATAGTTATGCTATTAGCAATAATAGAGAATGGTTGTAGCAATTGTATTATTGCACCAAACAGACCTACTAAAAACTCATTTCCTAACAATGAAAGAATCAATATTTCAATTCTGTTACTGACTACAGCTATTGCTTCAATAGCAAAAAATGTCCGTGCAGCTTTAATTGTATTCCATACAAAATCTTTATCAATCTGCCATTCTATTTTGACGAACTGCCTGATCAAAATCCATTCGATTACTAGAATCAATGTTTCTGAACAAAATAGTATTACTCCCAGATATTCAATTCCGTACTTCAGTTGCATCGCCCAGATCATTATTATTAGGCGTAGTACATACACTGGGACTGTAGCAATGGCAATCAAATGCATCTTTTCCTTTGCTTGGAAAATTGCCTCTGTTACGTTAGAAAGGGCGAAGGGAATGATCGTTAGGCCCATTATGTAGCAAAGAGTCGAGGTTTTGGAACTATAGGGAAGTAAAAATACTACAATTACCAATCCTCCATAACTGACCAAACTAAATATTAACTGTAGCCAGGTACCACTCATCAAATAAACTGATGTTTTTTGTGGTTCACGTGCTAGTTCTCTTGTAAACAATATCTTTAGTCCCTGTGAAGCAATGCCCACAAATATAAAGTAGTAGCTATAGGCTAGTAGATACTGACCTATAGCTTCAGCTCCTAAATTACGAGCAATAGCAGCGGTTAATACAAAAGTTGCAATACTTTGCACTAACCGATTGACTATCATTGAGAGAGAATTACTTATGAATTTATACTTTTCTACCATTCTTACAATTATTAATTCACCTCAATTCGCTCACTATGAATCGCCAGTTACTGCTGTCCTTCTGAATTTAGTAGGCACCTTCTTTTTTCAAAACTACCATAACTGTCTTGAGGAGAATTTCAAAATCTAACCTAAGTGACCAATTTTCGATGTAGTTAAGATCAAGATTTATCACTTGTTCAAAGTCTAAAATATCTGAGCGACCTGAAACTTGCCAAAGACCTGTAATACCAGGTAAGACTTCATGCCTAATAAAATGATGTTCAGAAAACTTATCGACATCTCTAGTAGGTAAAGGACGAGGCCCTACTATACTCATTTGTCCAAGAATAACGTTAAAAAGTTGAGGTAATTCGTCTAAGCTGTAACGTCGAAGGAATTTTCCAACACGGGTAATGCGAGGATCGTCTTTAATTTTAAAGATAATCCCATCTTTAGTTTCATTTAAAGCTTCTAATTCTTTTTGGAATTTTTCCGCATCAGACCTCATAGTTCTGAATTTCCATACTTTAAACTGTTGCCCATGCAAACCTATACGGGTTTGCCTGTAAAATACTGTGCCGGGAGAGTCCAGTTTGATAGCTATAGCTATAGCTATATAAATAGGAAATGATAACATTACAAATAAAGTCGCGAAGCAAAAATCACAACTGCGCTTTATCCAAAAATCTTTACCTGTAATTATCGGACAATCCAAACTCAGACAAGGCATTCCCCCTATTTTGTTAAATTCAACGTTTTTATAAATTGGTTTTAATTCCATCGGTAAAATATGTACTTGGATGCCAGATGCTTGAAATAACCAGCATAAAAACATTCTGTTCTTTAGAGCATCCCAAGATATAAAAACTTCTGTGACACCTAATTCATTAAGTTTATCTAATGTTTGTTGACGTTTATATCTATCTAATGAACTGGCATTACCTGTTCCAGATACAATATAATGTTTTTCTTTTTTTATAAAGCTAGCTATCTGATCATGGTCTTGAGGATCACAAATGATGAAGACAGAAGAACGAACTATTTTTTTTTGCTTACGCAAATATTCAAGAGTAATATTTATAGCATATCTGCCAGTAGAAATAAATAGTATACTTAGCAGCCAAGATATTAATATTAATCTTGGGCGTGTAATATCAATAACTGGCTTATATAAAGAACAAACTAGGAGTATTAATCCATGAGCAAAAGTTAGCGATTTTACAATATTGAGATAGTCATAGCGTTTTTGTCCCTCTCGATAAAGACCCTCGACAGCTAATGATCCTATTTGAATTCCAATAGTTATTAAAATTGGTAAATAATGACTAGGCATATACGAAGTAAAATGCCCATAAGAAGATTGATCTCCAGCTAAAATCCAACTTAAGGATAAAAGAGTATAGTCTACTAAAAACAGGGTTGTTAATCTTAACCACCACGAACCCTTGCGTACGCTGACAGATGTAGATGCACGTAAATCTGAAGGCACTTCACTGAATTTATTTGTTGTAATGCTTTGATTACTCATAGTTAGGAACACTTGGTGTAGTTAAAACTTGATAGAAACTTACTATTAGAGCAAGTGGCGTATTTTACATCTTTCTCTCAAATAAGCCTGGAATTTATAGTCTCCTACGAACCATTTTCTTCGCACTAACTTTAAATGTTTACTCAAAAGCATTTTCCAAGGTCGGTTTGAGTACCATTACTGCCCAAAGGCCTAGCTTTTATTGCAGGCTAGAATCTATTTAACCTGTAAATTTTAAGCTTTGTTGAAAAAAAGGATTTGTTGGTGAGTTAACTTAATAGTTGAATAAAATCCTGACGTGAATAACCAAGTAGGTCAGGTAAAAAATTAAAATTTTTAAGGTGCGTAAGAGTTCAACTGAGTTACTACAGTTTCATTGCAGAGTTCCACCTAATATGTAGACAATGAGATCCTTTCGGAAATTACTGTAGCATATTTAGCTAGACTAATTCAGTTTTGCTTAGAACTTCTCTGTTTCTTTACGCATAATTACTGATTAACAAAACTTACACACATAAGATATAACAAAAAGCATCAAAAGTTTGATTATTGTTACAAAAGTTTACATAAATCAATATTTTGCTTGAGCTTGAGTAGTTTTATGGGCATCTCTAGAGAATTGGTCACAAGTAATATTAACAATATTTGATATCTGTGAGTCTTGTAATGTCTGCATTATAAACACTTTTACCTCCTGAGAGAGAGTCAATTTTTGGCTTTACACTATTTTTACATCTGAGTAAAAACAATGAAGATTCAGTAATAATTATTTTTTCCTTCAGAAAATTTTCGTAAAAACAGATATTGTATTTTAACCATATAGCTATACAAAATAAAAAAACTTATTTGTTAACTAAAGATAAAGCTGGAAATTCAATGCTTGTCCCTGACCATATCTCAACAATGCAATCATGCAGTTTTTTAAATTCAAAAGCATTTTAAAATTTTAGCTAAAACTGAAATTTTTAGTAAAATATGGGGATTATTATGCTAAATAAAAATCAATTAACTAGAGCTTAAAGTATCAATTATCTTTGAAGATGCATATCATTAATCTAGATACTGCAAACTAAAACCTGTTCGCGCACCGTTTTGCTTTTAAGTCTAACTAGACTTTATTTATGTAGCTCCAGGCTTTTATCCAAGACTATTAATGTGCAGCCTCACATATAATTTCGTATAAAAAGATTTACAATAAATAATAAATTAAAACAATGGCATTTGTTGATGGAGTTGATACATAGAAAATGCAAATAAATAGCCAGACTCCAGAGTATAAGCAAAATATTCCATTAAATACCTTAACTCCCCTCATCGGCACTCAAGTTCTACAGGAATGGAATGATACCGAAGAAGTTGATCTTAATCTGTGCATCCATCAGATGTTTGAGATGCAAGTAGAGCGATCGCCCCAAGCTATTGCTGTAGTATATGAAGATATACAGGTTACTTATCAGCAGTTAAATAAGCAGGCGAATCAGCTAGCGCACCACCTACGTAGTTTGGGAGTTGGCCCTGAAATACTTGTGGGAATCTGCCTGGAGCGCTCTTTGGAAATGATCGTAGGAATACTAGGTATTCTCAAAGCTGGAGGCACTTATGTGCCTTTAGATCCGGCATATCCCTCGGAGCGTTTAGCCTTCATCTTGTCAGATACCCAGACACCAGTATTGTTAACCCAAGAGAAATTGGTCAAGAACCTACCACCCCATCAGGCGCAAGTGGTTTGTCTCGACTCAAACTGGCAAGGTAATACCCAATACAGTCAAGAAAATCCTGTAAATCAAACGACGGCTGATAACCTCATTTACGTAATCTACACATCTGGTTCTACAGGACAGCCCAAGGGTGTAATGATTCCTCATCGTGGTATCTGCAATCAACTATACTGGCGGCAAACAACCTTTAAATTAACTCCAACAGATAAAGTTTTACTGACTATTTCTTTTAGCTTCGACCCTTCAGTGTGGCAGATATTCTGGCCATTATGCTTTGGGGGGCAATTGATTATTGCTCGCCCTGGTGGACATCAAGATACTGCCTATCTTGTGAAGGTGATTATTGAGCAGCAAATCACTGTCTTGACTTTAGTACCTTCTATACTACGTGTCTTACTGGAAGAGAAGGGAATTGAGAATTGCCGATTTCTCAGGCATATTACCTGCGGTGGTGAAGCTTTACCTAGCGAACTTATAGAACGCTTCTTTGCCCAACTGAATTTAGACAATGTTCTCCATAATTGCTATGGGCCGACAGAAGCTTCCATTGATGCCACTTTCTGGACTTGTCAGCGCGGCACTAATTACTCCATTGCTCCCATTGGTTGCCCGATTACTAATGCAGAGATTTACATCCTTGATGAAGATTTACAGCCAGTGCCTGTTGGTGAATCAGGTGAACTCTATATCGGCGGTATTGGTCTAGCGCGGGGCTATCTTAACCGTCCTGAATTAACTACAGAGAAGTTCATTCTCGACCATTTTAGCTCTGAAGTTGGGGCACGTCTTTACAAGACTGGGGACTTGGCACGTTTTCTACCAGACGGTAATATCGAATTCCTTGGTCGTGTTGACTACCAGGTGAAAATTCGTGGTTTCCGAATTGAATTGGGAGAAATTGAAGCAATATTAGGTCAACATCCAGCGCTGACACAGACTTTAGTTATAGCTAGAGAGGATGTTCCTGGTGACAAGCAACTCGTAGCATATATCGTTGTCAACTCAGAGCAAATCCCTAGCCAGGTTGAATTGCGTCGCTTTTTGCAAGGTCGGTTGCCTGAATATATGGTGCCTGCCTCCTTTGTATTTTTGGACACTCTGCCATTAAACCCTAACGGCAAAATAGACCGCCGGGCTTTACCTGCACCGCATATATCTGACCTTGCCCTGTCAACTAACTTTGTCCCACCCCAGAATGCTACAGAAGAGGTTTTAGCTAGCATTTGGGTAAAAGTTTTGCGTCTGGAACAAGTAGGGATTCACGACAATTTTTTTGAATTGGGAGGTCATTCACTGTTGGCAACTCAAGTCATGTCTAGAGTTCGCCAAGCTTTTCAGATAGAAATGCCGTTGCAACTTTTATTTGAGAATCCAACGATCGCTAGTTTAGCTCAAACGCTCGCTCAAACCCAGACTCAAGAAAATGATTCCCAAAACCAAACTATTCCTCTAATAGCCAACCGCGAGTCAATCCCTTTATCCTTTGCCCAGCAGCGAGTGTGGTTTTTGGAGCAGTTGGAACCTAACAGTCCAGCTTATATTATCTCCAATGCACTGCGCTTAACAGGCGAGTTCAGCGCGAGTATATTGCAACAGGCACTAAATGCGATCGTTATTCATCACGAAGCACTGCGAACAAACTTTATTACATCACCGGATGGTAGCCCCATACAAATTATTGGCAAGCCTCGCCCAGTTGAACTCAAGATAATTCAAGTAGCACAAGAGCAAGTGCAATCTCTGCTAAGTCAAGAAGCGCGACGCCCCTTCAACTTAGAATCTGACTTGATGCTACGAGCTACCTTGTTCCAGATAGACGAACAGGAGCAGATACTTTTGTTAGTGATGCACCACATCGCTTCCGATGGCTGGTCAATGGGTATTCTCTGGCAGCAGTTAGCGTCTCTTTATGAAGCCTTGTTGAGCGGTAAGCCTTCTCCCCTGGCAAAATTACCCATTCAGTATGCCGATTTTGCTGTTTGGCAACACCAATGGCTATCAGGTGAAGTCCTCTCTAGTCAAATAAACTACTGGAAAACCCAGTTAACAGGTGCTAATACTGTACTGGAACTGCCTACCGACCGACCACGGCCACCAGTCCAAACTTACCAAGGGGCGGCCGAATCGTTAATGTTACCACAAACCCTGAGTGCATCACTCATAGAACTCTCGCGTCAGGAAGGTGTCACCCTATTCATGACCTTGCTCGCAGCCTTTGGGACAATCTTGCACCGCTACACTGGGCAAGAAGATATACTTATCGGTTCTCCTATTGCTGGACGTAACCGTTCTGAAATTGAAGGGTTGATTGGATTTTTTATTAATACAGTCGTTTTACGGACTGATTTTTCTGGCAATCCTAGTTTTCGTTCAATGCTAAGTCGAGTTCGCCAGATGGCATTAGGTGCTTATGCCCATCAAGATATGCCTTTCGAGAAACTGGTAGAAGAACTGCAACCAGAGCGAGATACCAGTCGTAACCCACTGTTTCAAGTGTGGTTTAATATGCTCAACTTAAAGGACATCCAACTGGAACTACCTGGGGTGGCTATAGAACCAGTTTCGATGTTAGAAACAGCTTCTAAGTTCGACTTAACTTTGTATGTGACAGAAAAAAATCAGGGAATTCAACTTGATTTAGTTTACAACACTGATCTGTTTGCTTCAGAGCGAATGATGGAAATGCTGGATCAATTCCATCATTTGTTGAATCAAATTGTTGCTGCTGCGGATAGCCAGATTAGTTTGTATTCTCTTGTCACACCAAAAGCTAGAACTTTGCTACCAGAACCAAGGGCGGTTTTGCCAGAACCGAGTTACGAATTGGTAACAACAATGTTTACCTCTTGGGTAAATCGCACCCCAGAACATTCAGCACTCTGTCAAGGGCCTCGCACTTGGAACTATGGTAAATTGGGCAAAAGCGCTCAAGCTTTAGCACGAGTGATGTTGTCTCACGGAGTCGAACGGGGAGATGTTGTAGCCGTATTCGGCACACGAAGCTTTGGATTGATTTCGAGTATGGCGGCTGTACTCTTGAGTGGCGGTGTCTTACTTACCCTCGATCCGAAACTTCCCAGCCATCGCCACTTGCTCATGCTAAAGGAAGCTAAAGCTAAATACATATTATATATTCATAGTCAGTGTCCAACAGACAAAGAAATATACAAATCTTTAACGATCATCTGTATAAACCCAGACACAGGAGAAGCGATAAATTCAGCCCAAGACAACGGTAAAACAATCAACTTGCCTGAAATCGCTGCCGATGATGCAGCTTATATTTTCTTTACTTCTGGCACCACTGGTGTACCCAAAGGGGTGCTGGGATGTCACAAAGGGATGGCGCATTTTCTCAATTGGCAGAGGCAGACATTTGAAATTGGTCAGCAAGACCGGGTTGCCCAATTGACTGGTCTTTCCTTTGATGTAGTCCTCAGAGATATATTCTTACCTTTGACTAGTGGTGCAACCTTGTGTTTGCCAGAGGAAGGGGATAACCTAGAACCAATTAAAATTTTGACTTACTTGGAACATGAGCAAATTTCTGTGCTCCACACAGTTCCTTCGCTGGCGCAATTATGGTTAGCCAATGTGCCGTCAGGAGTCTATCTACGTAACTTACGCTGGTTGTTCTTTGCTGGAGAACCTCTCAAGGAGACACTTGTATCTCAGTGGCGGGATGCTTTTCTAGAATCAGGTGAAATTGTCAATCTCTATGGGCCGACAGAGACAACCTTGGCGAAGTGTTATTACAAAATACCTGTTGAGTGTAAACCAGGGGTACAACCAGTAGGATTGCCGCTCCCTGAAACCCAAGCACTAGTTTTAACACCAAATCAACAGCTGTGTGGGATTGGTGAACCAGGCGAGATCGTTATACGAACACCATTTTGCACTTTGGGTTATATAAATGCTCAAGATGAAAACCGTTCTCGGTTTGTCAAAAACTTCTTTCGGAATGACGAACGAGATTGGCTTTATTATACAGGCGATCGCGGTTGCTATCGTCCAGATGGCTCTCTACAAATTCTCGGTCGCCGAGATCATCAAGTCAAAATCCGTGGGATACGCATTGAGCTAGGGGAAATTGAAGCGGTGTTAGCCCAACACCCAGATGTACTGCAAACTGTAGTAATTGCCCGTGAAGATGTTCCTGGGGATAAACGTTTAGTGGCTTACATTATCCCGAATCAGGACTGGGCATCCACAATTGGTGATATACGGAGCTTCCTCTTGACAAAGCTCCCACAGTATATGCTACCTTCGGCTTTCGTTTTGCTAGACACCATACCCTTAACCCCCAACGGCAAGATAAACCGCCGTGCCTTACCAGCACCCGACTTATCAAGGCAAGAGTCGGAGGCTACCTTTGTTGCTCCCCGTAATGAAGTAGAACGCCAGCTAACAGAGATTTGGGAACAAACTTTACGTGTCCAGCCCATTGGTGTCAAGGATAACTTCTTTGACCTAGGAGGACACTCCATCTTAGCAGCAAAACTGTTTTGGCAAATTGAGAAAACATTTAATAAAAATCTGCCTCTTGCTATTCTCTTTCAATCAGGGACTGTAGAGGCTCTAGCCAAAATAATTTGCCAAGAAGAAGATTTAGCAAGAAACTTGGCTTTAGTGAATACCTTAGATAAATCAAGAACTAATTGGTCGTCTTTGGTAGAAATTCAACCCAATGGTTCCAAGCCACCTTTCTACTGTATTCACGGACTGGGTGGAGAAGTCTTGTGTTTTCGGGAATTGGCACTGCATTTGGGGCCAGATCAACCATTTTACGGACTACAACCACAAGGGCTAGATGGAAAACATCCTTTCCATACACAGATTGAAGACATGGCAACTCACTACATTCAAGAAATCCAGACTCTTCAGCCCAATGGCCCTTATTTTCTAGGAGGTTATTCTTTTGGGGGTGTAGTTGCTTTCGAGATGGCTCGGCAGCTCCAAGATCAAGGCGAGCAAGTTGGTATTATAGTTATGCTTGATAGTTGTCGTCCAGGTTATAGCTGGCGGGCACCACTTATCAAGCGAGTTTTCTTGCATTTAAATAAGATTGTTCAACAAGGGCCAGCCTACCTTTGGCAAAGGGCTGTGAGATGGAGTTATTGGCGTAAATCTAATCTCCAAAATGCATATAACCGTTACTTGGAAGGGGCACTAGATTTACCTGCAACTGACAAGCACTTAAAGATTATAGATATTAACACTCAAGCGGTCAGTGAATATATCTTTTCACCTTACCTTGGTCGAGCTATCCTCTTGCGAACAGAGGATGAAAATCGGGACGAAGCTATAGGTACAGAATATGATCCTCAATTCGGCTGGGGAGAAATAGTTGCTGGAGGGCTAGATATCCATTACATTCCCGGTTCTCACCTTGACCTACTTAATGAACCTTATGTACAGGTGGTAGCTGAAAAATTGAAAAATTTCTTAATCCAAGCGCAGTCTCCAAAGAATTAATCTGACAACCCCCCAAGCAAGGCGGAAGTCAAAGTCAAAAAGCTTATTCTATAGGCTTTTTAGCAATTTAAAATGGTGTGTTTATTTACGCCAACCTGTACTTGCTTCGCAAAAGAAGTCAATCAATTTTAGTAGTCCGTAGGGTGTGTTAGCGCGACAACATAAGGCACCTACTGGATAATTTATTTTTTGGGAGTCTTTAATTATTGTGGCACTGTAGGCTTGAATGGCTGTTATTTTAAATTTTAAGTTGGTAATGGTAAGTAATCCCCAATCTACTGATGCTATATAGACGATTTGGACGCACAGAATTACAGATGCCAGTGTTTTCCTGCGGTGGCATGAGATATCAGTTCAAATGGGAAGATGTTCCCAACAATGAAATTCCTGCTGATAACCAGGCGAATCTCGAAGCAACTATTAAAAGGGCAGTTGAGGTTGGGATTAATCATATTGAAACTGCTCGTGGTTATGGCACTTCGGAAATGCAATTGGGGAGAATATTGCCCAAATTTCCCCGGGAAAAGTTGATTGTTCAGACCAAAGTCAGTCCAAAGGCAGATGCGAAAGAATTCCGCAAGACATTTGAACAATCATTGCAAAACCTCCAGTTAGATTATGTTGACCTTTTAGGGTTGCATGGCATCAATCATGCTGAATCGTTTGATGACAGCATCCGTCCCGGTGGCTGTTTGGAAGTAGCGCAGCAGTTGCAAGCAGAGGGAAAAGTTAGATTTATTGGCTTTTCCACACACGGATCAACAGATATAATTGTGCAGACAATTAATACCAATCTATTTGATTACGTGAATCTGCACTGGTACTACATTAATCAATGGAATTGGGCAGCAATTGAAGCAGCTAAACGCCACGATATGGGGGTGTTTATTATTAGCCCATCTAATAAAGGAGGTTTGTTGTATGAACCTCCACAAAAATTAGTAAATCTTTGCGCCCCTTTGAGTCCAATGGTGTTTAATGATTTGTTTTGTTTGAGTAATCAAGAGGTGCATACTCTGAGTGTGGGAGCAGCAAAACCACAAGATTTTGATGAACACCTGAAGACTTTAGAATTAGTAGATCAAGCATCAGAAATTTTGCCACCTATTTTAGCAAGGTTGGAAGAAGAAGCGATCGCTACTTTGGGAGAAGATTGGGTAAAATCCTGGGAGACAAATCTACCAACCTTTGACCAAACCCCTGGTGAGGTAAATATTCGGGTGATTTTGTGGCTGCGAAATTTAGCGATCGCCTACGATATGGTAGACTATGCGAAAATGCGCTATAACCTCCTCGGCAATGGTGGTCACTGGTTTCCTGGCAACAAAGCTGATAAACTAGACAAATTAGACTTGCGGCAATGTCTCGCCCGCAATCCCCACGTCGATAAAATCCCTCAAGTTTTGGAACAAACACATCAGATGTTGGCAGGTGAGGCTGTCCAACGTCTATCGAAGACTTGACAAATTGTAGGAATGGGGCATGGGGAATCAATCGTGCATGGGAAATAGTAAACAATAATTGTCAATGCCCAATGCCCTATTCCCGATGCCCAATACTAATCAGATTTTTCCGTATCCGGTGATTTATTTCCTTTAGGTACAACTAGCACCTTATCAACGCGGTTTCCATCCATATCCATCACTTCAATTCGCATATTTTGCCATTCAAAATGATCTGCTGCGGCAGGAATACGCCCTAAATGAGTGATCACAAAACCACCTAATGTTTGATAACTGCCGGGTTCCTCAGATTCCCACTCTTCCATACCAAAAAGTTCCAAAAACTCTTCTACAGGCAACATCCCATCTAAAAGCCAGGAACCATCCTCGCGTTGCACAGCTTGTGGATGATCCTGTCCATCTGTTGAAGGAACATCACCCACAATTTCGCTCATGATGTCGTTGAGAGTGACTAATCCTTGAATCACGCCGTATTCATCGACTACCAACGCCATGTGAGTGATGGTTTGTTTGAACAATTCCAAAACTTTCAAGCCACGGGTGCTTTCTGGGACAAATATGGGCTGTCGCAATCCCACTGTCAAGTCTAGCGGTTCTCCTCGGAAACTCCTGGCTAATAAGTCGGTAACAGGGATAACACCCAGCACATTGTCAAGTCCCCCCTGACAAACTGGATACCGAGAATAAGCACTATCAACCATTTTGTGACGATTTTCTTCGGCAGAGTCGTCTAAGTCTAGCCAGACAATATCGGGACGGGGTGTCATTAAGTAGCTGACAGGGCGATCGCCTAAACGAAAGACTCGCTCCACCATATCCTGTTCAGCTTCCTCAAAGGTTCCCGCCTCGGTGCCTTGCTCAATTAAGATTTTAATTTCTTCTTCAGTAACTTGCGGCTCAGTAGAAGCTGTAATTCCCAGTAATCGCAGGATCAAATCTGTAGAAGCGCTTAAGAGATACACCATTGGGGAAGCGATCGCCGATAAGGCTTGCATAGGAATCGCTACAATCGATGCAATCCTTTCTGGGTTGTTTAATGCCAGACGCTTCGGTACCAATTCGCCAACAATGAGTGACAAATAGGTAATGAGCAAAACCACTATTCCGAAAGATAGCGGTTCACTATAAGGTGCTAATAAAGGCACAACTTTTACATAGACTGCCAATCGGTTGGCAATTGTTGCTCCTCCAAAAGCACCAGTCAAGATACCAATCAGGGAAATACCCACTTGAACGGTTGACAGGAAGTGATTTGGAGATTCAGCTAGTTTCAATGCTGCCTTTGCCTTGGTATCTCCTTGATTGGCAAGCTGCTGTAGCCTAACTTTCCGAGCTGAGACAACCGCCATCTCAGACATAGAAAACACGCCGTTGGCAATAATTAGCACCAAAATGATTGAAATTTCAAAAGTGATGGAGGACATGTTTAAAATTGCCGCTTATCAGAGCGAACGTAGCTCAATACCTAGTATCTAGTATTAAAGGTGCTTCTATAAATGCTTTGACTGTACACAAAGTAATAGTTATTTTCACGTTGACTGTTGACAGTTGACTGTTAACCGTCAACTGTTAACCTTTTAAAATAGTTAACATAAACTGCCTCAAGATTTTCTGACCTACAAAGACTCCCACCGCTAGTAGTACTTATGTCATTTTCTTCTATTGTGCGTGCTTTAGCGCGATCGCCACTCACCACTGAATTTATTTCTAAGCTAAACCGACAACAAGAATTGCGGTTAAATGGCATTGCTCGACTACCCAAGGGTTTGGTGGCTTCGGCATTGGCGCAGTCTCAAGGCAAGGATTTATTTGTGGTTTGCGCCACTCTTGAAGAAGCTGGACGTGTTTACGCACAATTGGAGGCAATGGGATGGCAAACAGTACATTTTTATCCCACCTCCGAGGCTTCTCCTTACGAACCTTTTGACCCGGAAACTGAGATGAGTTGGGGGCAAATGCAGGTATTGGCAGATTTGGTGACAGAAGACAGGGGACTGGGGACTGGGGACTGGGGACTTGGTAATGGAGAGAAGGGGATAAGTGGACAAGGGGATCAAATAAGCAAAGGAATAACTAATACCACTACCCCAATACCTAATTCCCAATCCCCAATTCCCAGTAGCGGAGCGAAGCGATCTTTGGCAATTGTGGCTACTCAAGGGGCGCTGCAACCACATTTACCACCACCAGAAGCTTTTGAGCAATTCTGTCTTACCTTGAAGCGGGGGATGGAATTAGACTTAAATGCCTTTAGTGAGAAAATAACTATTCTGGGATACGAACGGGTTCCTCTGGTGGAAACAGAAGGACAGTGGAGCCGACGGGGTGATATTGTTGATGTGTACCCAGTTTCATCTGAGTTTCCAGTCCGGCTGGAATGGTTTGGCGATGAAATCGAGCAAATGCGGGAATTTGACCCAGCAACACAACGTTCCGCCCTCGATAAAGTTGGCCAGTTAATTCTTACCCCCACTAGCTTTGCTCCCATCGTGATGGCAGCACTGAAGAATAGTTCCGAGTTAGGAGTTAGGAGTTATGAGTTAAATTCTGATTCAGAACTTAGCACTGAGAACTCATCACTCTTAGAAGGGAGTCGTCGCTTTTTGGGATTGGCTTTCGAGCAACCAGCATCTTTGCTAAATTACTTATCAGAAAATACCCTGATTGCCATTGATGAGCCAGAACAGTGCTATGCTCATAGCGATCGCTGGGTAGAAAATGCTGAAGAACAATGGAGAATGGGGCATGGGGAGGAATCTACTTCCACTCCCCTAATATTGCCGAAAATTCATCGGTCGTTTGATGAATGTTTGGTTGATGTTGCCAGGTTTAAAACATTATATTTATCGGAACTGTCCGAGGAAAATAGTGGCATCAATCTTGCCAGCCGATCTGTTCCAGTCACGCCGCACCAGTTTGCTAAATTAGCTGAAACTATCCGCAAAGAACGCGATCGCAATTTCTCGATTTGGCTGCTTTCTGCCCAGCCTTCGCGTTCTGTCTCGCTCTTGCAAGAACATGATTGTCCGGCTCAGTTTATCCCCAATCCCCGCGACTACCAAGCAATAGATAAGCTACAAATAAACCATATTCCTATAGCTCTAAAATATTCTGGTCTTGCGGAACTCGAAGGCTTTATCCTGCCGACATACCGAATAGTAATTGTTACAGATCGGGAATTTTTTGGGCAGCATTCTTTGGCGACTCCCGGCTATATTCGCAAGCGTCACAAAGCTACTTCTAAGCAAGTCGATCCCAATAAGCTGCGTCCCGGCGATTATGTGGTTCACAGAAATCATGGGGTTGGCAAATTTGTCAAGCTGGAAAGTTTGACGATTAATAACGAAACCCGTGATTATTTAGTAGTACAGTATGCTGACGGGTTACTCAGAGTCGCCGCCGATCAAGTAGGTGCTTTATCTCGGTTCCGCGCCGGAGGTGACAAAGCACCGGAACTCAACAGGATGACGGGTAAAGCTTGGGAAAATACCAAGAATAAAGTCCGTAAAGCCATCAAAAAATTGGCGGTGGACTTGTTGAAACTGTATGCAGCGAGATCAAAACAACAAGGTTTTAGCTTTCCAAATGATATGCCTTGGCAGGAAGAATTGGAAGATTCTTTCCCTTACCAACCCACGACGGATCAACTCAAAGCTGTGCAAGATGTGAAACGCGACATGGAAAGCGATCGTCCAATGGATCGCTTAGTTTGTGGCGATGTCGGTTTCGGGAAGACGGAAGTGGCGATTCGTGCTATTTTCAAAGCAGTCACCGTCGGTAAACAAGTGGCACTCCTTGCGCCAACGACAATTTTAACACAGCAGCACTACCATACACTCAAAGAACGTTTTGCACCTTACCCGGTAAATGTCGGTTTGCTCAACCGTTTTCGTTCTGCTGAAGAACGCCGCGATATTCAAAAGCGATTAGCAACAGGTGAACTAGATGTAGTTGTTGGTACACAGCAACTTTTGGGTAAAGGTGTGGCATTCAAAGATTTAGGACTGTTAGTGGTGGATGAAGAACAAAGGTTTGGGGTAAACCAGAAGGAGAAAATTAAAAGCTTAAAAACTCAGGTGGACGTGCTTACCCTTTCCGCTACTCCCATTCCCCGGACTTTGTATATGTCTTTGTCGGGAATTCGAGAAATGAGTTTAATTACTACACCACCCCCAACCAGACGACCAATAAAAACCCATCTATCACCGATCAATTCCGAAAGTATCCGCAGTGCAATTCGTCAAGAATTAGACAGAGGTGGACAAGTATTTTATGTAGTTCCACGAGTAGATGGAATTGAAGAGACAACAGCCAATTTACGAGAAGTGATACCGGGAGCTAGATTTGCGATCGCTCACGGTCAAATGGATGAAAGCGAGTTAGAATCAACCATGCTAACCTTCAGTAATGGTGACGCAGATATCCTTGTTTGTACGACAATTATTGAATCTGGCTTAGATATTCCGCGAGTCAACACCATTTTAATTGAAGATGCTCACCGCTTTGGATTGGCTCAACTGTATCAATTACGTGGTCGTGTAGGACGTGCAGGTATCCAAGCTCATGCTTGGTTATTTTATCCGAAGCAACGGCAATTATCTGACGCAGCCCGGCAACGATTACGAGCGATTCAAGAATTTACTCAGCTAGGTTCTGGGTATCAGCTAGCGATGCGCGACATGGAAATCAGAGGTGTGGGTAACTTGCTAGGTGCAGAACAATCCGGTCAAATGGATGCCATAGGTTTTGATTTATACATGGAAATGCTAGAAGAAGCAATTCGGGAAATCCGAGGACAAGAAATTCCGAAAGTGGAGGATACTCAGATTGACCTTAACCTCACAGCATTTATTCCAGCAGATTACATTACCGATTTGGATCAAAAGATGAGTGCATATCGGGCGGTGGCCACAGCTAAATCTAAATCAGAATTAAAGCAGATTGCAGCCGAGTGGAGCGATCGCTATGGTACTTTGCCAGTGTCTGCCAATCAACTGTTGCGAGTCATGGAACTTAAACAGTTAGCGAAAAAACTTGGATTTAGCCGGATTAAACCAGAAAACAAGCAGCACATTGTTTTAGAAACGCCGATGGAGGAACCTGCTTGGAACTTGTTGGCGGCGAATTTACCAGACAATCTCAAGGCGCGCTTTGTGTATTCTCCTGGGAAAGTGACAGTACGCGGGTTAGGAGTTTTTAAAGCAGATCAACAATTACAAAATTTGATTGATGCTTTTGGGAGAATGCAGGGTGCGATTCCAGAGGCAGCTGTTGTTTGATCAGTTTTGCTCAAGTTTCTACCAATTTAGAACCAAACTTACACAGAATAACCAGAATCAAATTCTTTTTTTAGAGAGGAGAGTGAAAAACTACAACTAAATAGTGATAAAAGAGGAAGGTTGAGCCGAAAGTATACTTGCAGTGACATTATCCAACTTCGCTAACACTTGATTGTCAGAACTATCCATAACGAAGGCTTGACTTCCTTGTTGCTGTATCAACAATTGACCAAACTTAAGACCTCCTGACAACGCAAACTTGTCCTTACCCACTTCAAAATTAGTAATAGTGTCCGTGCCCTCACCTAAAGCCAATACAAAGGTGTCGGTGCCAGAACCCCCTGTAAGTATATCTTCGTCATTGCCCCCATCAAGCCAGTCATTGCCTGTGCCCTTTAATAGTTGGTCATCGCCGATACCACCAAACAGCGTATCATTAGCGTTATCACTCAAAAGCTGATCATTGCCGCTATCGCCATAGAGTTGGTCATCACCTTCATTGCCCCAGAGAGTATCGTTTCCGTTGCTTCCCCAAAGTTGGTCATTTCCTAGATTACCTACGATGGTGTCTTGACCCTCAAACTCGTAAATCTTGTTGGCTGGGGCATTCCCTTTTAAGTACTCAGAACTGTCAGTGCTATTGAGAACTTGAATTTCGGGGACAGGAGTCTTATTGGTGGAAACTTCATCTGCATCAATGTCAATCAATACACTGCCGTTGCCATCGCCATCTAGAGGAGTATTGTTAGTGATGCTATTGAAGGCATTGGAACCAGCATCAATCGCTGGACTTCCAGATTTGAGCCTAAAGTCACCATTCGCTGCATCAACAAACAACGGGTCTTTGTCTAAAATATTTTCTGAGCCTGTGCCTTTAAAAACTCCGTTGTAAGCAAAGTTGTTGTCAAATGAAGTATTACTAGAATGAGAAATAGAAGTGGCGGACTTTCCGTCGGTTGCATACATAATATTGTTATCAACCCGAATATTTTTACTACTGTTGAGGAAAATTTCTGCGCTTGAGAGGATTTGTGAATTTTTGTAAGTTGTATTATTAACAATGTCTATAGGATTTTCTCCTTTGTAAATCTGAATACCTGCGCCACCATTTTTGTAAATTAAGTTATTACTGATTAAGGCTTTACCGTGGTATGCAACTTTTTCAATATAAGAAGTGTCAAACATTATTCCATGACCTTCTGTTATTTTTCCTGTTGCAGCCCAAGGAACTAATTCTTTATTATCAAAAGAGGTGTTACCTTGAATAATTACTTTGTAATCTTTGACGTTGTTATCAGAGTTCCAAAGCTTAAGCATTGTAATTCCTTGGGTTCCAAAAGGCGAGTACCAAGCATTCCCAGAAACAACATTGTTTTTTACTGTAATGTAGTCTGCTTCAATTGTTGTAATTCCACCTCCTGGAAACTTAGAAACGTTGTTATTATTAATTGTGATGTGATGTGAACGCTGCTTTTGGTCGCCATTGATGTATGTAACGCTAATACCGTTTCCAGATGTAGCTGGGTTATTCAAATTATTTTTTTCCTGGAGCGCATATTTTAATGTAATTTCATCTCGTACTCCCACCAGGGTTAGTCCTTCAATCACTACGTAAGAAGAACCTTTAACTGAGATAGCATTCCAATTATTTTTCTGTGCTTCTAAAATAGGTTTGTGCCCAGGATAAGCAGTAAATGTTATCGGCTCCTTAGCGCTACCATGCTTATCTGAAATACTCAGGATATTAGCGTAAATATTTGTGTAATTACCATTCATCACATAGACGGTATCACCTGCGGCTATCAAATCGGCGGCTTTTTGGAGGGTGCGAAATGCGGCTTTCTCGTTCAAGCCATCATTTTTATCATCACCTGTTCCAGAAACGTAGTATGTTTTGCCAGCCATTGTTTTACTCCGAATTTATGTTAGAGGATTTGGTAATACGCTCTTAACAACTGAGGAAAGTTGTTAAGTAGTTATTTGGATTGGTCATCTGTCTGGACTTTTCAAGACAGACGCAGTTGTGCGATGGCGTACCCGCCCTTTCCGGTGGCGATCACAGCTTTAAATCGCATCGCTTTTAGAAACTTTGTTATCAAATTGAAATTTTTTTAATCGTTGATGGTTAAACTAGGGATGTTGATACCTTTAATCGTCAGTATTTTTTTGAGGGTGATCAGACGATTTGCACGTACACAAGGCAGCGCAAAGCCGGAGACATTTCCTGTCTTCTCTGCGTTTGTTGTTAGATATTCTATGATTGCCAAAACTAGAGTTGAATACTCGTATCTTCATCTGTAGCAGTCGCGTAGGCGTAGCCCATCGTAGACATCGCTGTTCTTGAGAAACCAGCTTTACTATCTGCTATATTCGATACGATAAGCAATAAATTAGTATAGTAATTCCTTTAAACTTTTTCCATTGTCTTAGATCAGAAGGTTGCCAAATCGGTATAGTAAAATCTATTCTTCACTGAGAACTGAGAACTTAAAGTTAGAGTGTTCAAAATTGAATTAGTTGAAACTTTAGTAGGTTTACCCTTTAATTTAAGGGAGCTAATGTAACAACTTAGTCGAACCTCTTGTAATCGATGTAACTGAGCTTTGTGAACTTAGTTAAAAGTAACCTTTACAAATAGTGATCGATATCAGTAAATACCCAGAAATTATTATTTTTTTTACAAAAAAATCAAAAACTACGGAAGTATGATCATGGAATTCTGTTAATTTCCAGAGTGATATGGGAATGAAACCGCTTTGTGCAAGGATTTGATGAAGTTTCTGTAAATATTTTTTGTCAGCAATGCCTTCTTTACGAGATCAAAGTGGAGCTTGCTTCCTCGTAAGGGTAATTATCTTCATCATTTTTTTCGTGAAATGGTATTAGCGATCGCTTAACTTGCTTGGTTCATCAGGGTAAAAATCATAGTCCACAATCTCTGGCAAACTTTAGGGACACTCTACCGCTGTTATCTATGTAATTCCAACGGTGAGTTAGTTTTGTTAAAGAGACAATTGTCTCTTTGCTGAGTGCGATGACATAATTAACGGCAAAGCAATCTTAGTAAATTTCCAGATGATTTATAAATATTCAAAAAATACTTCAGGTACTAATTTGAATTTCCCAGATTTAAAGCTAGAGATATCCATCCATAACGCTTTATGCTTATGAGTTTGTGATTCGGAAAAAATTAAACTTTCCAGTTGATAAAATTTAGAATCAACAAAGTCACATTGATAAAGTTGAATAATTTCATGACCTTGCCTACCATTAAATGTAAACAGGTTCTCTATACAACCTAGATATTTAATATTCGTTAAGTCTGCCTGAATTTCCTCTTGAAACTCTCGTTCTAAGGCGGCGTGGCTGGTTTCGCCAAAATCAACACCACCGCCTAAAGCACGATAAAATGTTTCTTGCTTTACGGGATCATAGCCTTCAGAAACAAATATGCGTTCGCCATCCCGAATTAGCCCCAAGGCTATTACCCGAATTTCGCCTGCTTTATTCATTTTTGTAACTAATTATCGTAAATAGACTGAGGACGACTTTCGCTATCCTCAATAGGCCAATCTGGATTTTCGCCACCGATGTATAATTCTTCAATGGTGACATATTCCTGACTTAACTGGCTGAGGGCGTTGATTAAAATATCCAATGCGATCGCATCACTGGTTCCTAAGTCAAACCAACAACGCCCCCATTGGCCCTCATATTCAAACTCGCCGATGTTGTGCATCAGTGCTAGCAAGCTTTTGTCATACCCTTGCTCATCATAATTCATGTAGCTGATATCGAGTCCAGTGTCCTGCACCTGGAGATTCTCTGCATTAAATCCACCCAATTTACCCAGATAAAACCAGGAATTGAAAACTTCTTCTACATACTGCTTTTCACGCGCAGAAGGATTTGTGCTGAATTTCAGCCAAATCCACATATCAAAAGGATTAATTTCGCGGAACTGAATCTCCATTTTGGTCTAATATCTCAATTACTGTTCTGCAAATAAGCATATCAAAGTAGGGAGTAGGGAGTAGGGAATGGGGACTAAGGATTCTTCAGGGTAGCAGCATTGCTGCGTTCACGTTCAATTTGTTTGACTAAATCGCCTGGGAGTTGAGATTTTTTAGTCAGTGCTTTGTCAAAATTAGCGATCGCTTCCCGAATCATCTGCTGGCTTTTTTCTTTTTGCCCCAGGTTTTTCAGGATTTGGGCTTTGAGATAATAAATTTCTGGATTATCTGATGTGGTTTTAAGCGCCCGGTTGACATATTCTAGTGCCTGTGGATACCTTTTTAAATCCCGGTAAGCAAGAGCAATACCGCGATCCACGAGATACCCAGGAGCAGCATTTTTTTCTAAGCGTCCAATTGCCTGATCTGGACTAGCAAAAGGTAAATTAACCGCCAATAATAAATCCATATAACCCTTGATTAAATTCAGTTCTGGATCGTTGGCAGAAATTGCTTCGGCTTTATCTAAATACTCATAAACTTGCCGTAACCGACCAAAAGCTTGCGGCACACCGTTGACTGTACCCTCACGAGTGAGAATTACTGCACCTTCTAAAAAATGACCAACGGCAGTGTATAAATTACCACGTAATGGATCGCTAGAAATCAGCTTTTGTCCGGTTTCTAGAGTTTTCTGACTGTAGGTGTCTAGTTTAGCCCAATCCTTATTTCCGTATGCCAAAGATGCTTTCATGGCATAAGCTAGAGGTTCATTTGGCTCTTTGGATATCGCTTGTTCCAGATAACGCTCTGCTGCCGGATAGTTGCCCTGTTGGAAAATCGCTTTAAAAGCGGCTTCTGTTTGGTCGCCAATTTGATGAGGTTCGCTATTACGAAATGGATCGCCAGCTAAGGAGGGGCTTATCCACAGATTAAGTGCGATTGCCCAAGGGGCAACGCCAAAGGCGAACGCAGCAGCAAAAGTAGTCTGAGTAAGGGTAGTGAGTTTAGTAGACGCTACTAATCGAAGCAAAGAAAACCTTTTAGTCATTTTAACCCTCAGAATATTTGCGGTTGAAATAGTTGTATGTGTTACTTAGAATGCAACAAATGGTTAATTTTTACACTGAGCGTATCGCTAAAGCGAAAGCTCCGCTAACGCGCAGCGTCTCGTAGAGAAGTCGAAGTGTTAACTTGCCTCTGCTTCAACCAGAATTTTTTTATATAACGTTTGACTTCGGTAAGTTTTCCATGTTCCCAGGCTGGTCATAGCCATTGTTTAAGGGTGAGTCTGCCACAATGGAGAAAAACATGGATGATTCTTGCTGCTAAATTAAGGTGTTAAGGCAGGTAATGCACTAGAAATTTTTCCAGAACTTTTTAGATGCTCTCAGTGTAGCTAATCAGTAATTTGCTGACTTTTTGGTAATTTTAACAAATGCTCTATCTCCGAGATATAATTTATCACCCCACAGCTTGTCCAACAGCAATTCTCAAATCGATCAACTTGGAATTAGCACCCCAGCAGCTAGGTCTGATTATTGGCCCAAGCGGTTCAGGAAAAAGTACCTTACTAGAAATTTTGTCGGGACTAGCCGAACCCACTACCGGCGCACTCTTTTGGCGGGAACAAGAACTCATTGCCGAACAGTTACAGCAATTAGCTGGATTGGTATTTCAGTTTCCAGAACGGCACTTTTGTGGTGGTTCGATTTTAGAAGAATTACGTTTAGGACATCCTGAGTTAGGGTCAGAACGAGTCAGACAAGCCCTGAGTGAGGTGGGATTAGAGCATTTATCGCTCTCCGCCGCTCCCCATGCTTTGAGTGGTGGTCAACAACGGCGTTTAGCTTTAGCAGTGCAATTGATTCGCCAACCAAATTTACTGTTATTGGATGAACCGACAGCTGGTTTGGATTGGTCAATGCGTCGGCAACTGGTAAATTTATTAGCGAAACTGAAACAAGATTGGACACTGTTAGTAGTGACACACGATGCTGGGGATATGTTAGCGATCGCAGATCGTTGCTGGACACTCAACCACGGTGAACTACAATCAGTAGATCCAAAAACACTAGAAGCCAAAGTTAAAGAACCTCTACCGACGGTGTGAGAACAGAGCAGGGGGGCAAGGGGACAAGGAGAATAACCATGCCCCATGACAAATGACAAATGACAAATGACAAATGACAAACTTATTGCCTGAGATGGCAGAAATATGGCAGCAAACTCTGAATTGGCAACCAACTGTCCAACAGCAAGCACAATTTCAAAAGCTTTATGAGTTAATCCTAGAAGGTAACCGCCAACTAAATTTAACTCGCATCACTGATCCCCAAGAGTTTTGGGAAAAACATCTCTGGGATTCTCTGCGAGGAATTGCACCCCTGTTATCAACAAGTTTGTCCCCTACTTCCCCTGCTCTGATCGATATTGGTACAGGTGCAGGTTTTCCAGGTGTTCCAGTGACAATTACTGTACCTAATTGCACAATTACTCTTCTCGATTCCACTCGGAAAAAAATCGCTTTTCTCGACAATATACTAGCTGAACTTGCTCTTACTAATGCCAAAACTCTTGTTGGTAGGGCTGAAGAAATCGGTCAGCACCCCCAGCATCGACTAGCTTACGATATTGCATTGATCCGCGCTGTAGGTGCAGCCTCTGTATGTGCAGAATATACCCTACCACTGCTCAAGCAGGGAGGTTTAGCCATAATTTATCGCGGTAATTGGGCTGAGGATGAAACAACAGCTTTGCAGAATGCTGTGAAGCAGTTGGGTGGTGTCATTGAATCAATCGAACAATTTACTACACCCCTAAGTCACAGCATCCGGCACTGTGTGTATTTGCGTAAGGTAGCCATCACACCAGTTCAGTTTCCTCGTGCTATTGGTGTACCTACTCAAAAGCCTCTTTAACTAATTCGTAATTCGTAATTCGTAATTATAAAGAGTATAAACCTTCACAGTAGTAATTACGAGTTACTTTGACAGGAGTGGAGATAAATTTTTTATTTTTCTATCTCTCCTCTTATCCTAATGCTTAAGCTAATTTACTTGCTGCTGCAAATCGCTTATTAATCTCATCCCAATTAATCACGTTCCACCAAGCATCTAAATAATCTGCGCGGCGATTTTGGTAATTGAGATAATATGCGTGTTCCCATACGTCATTACCCATAATGGGATATTTGCCTTCACTTAAGGGATTATCTTGGTTAGCTGTGGTTGTCACTTCCAACTTGCCACCTTTGTTACGCACTAGCCAAACCCAACCACTACCAAAACGACCAGCACCAGCTTCGTTAAACTGCTTTTTGAACGCTGCAAAACTGCCAAAATTTTGATTAATTGCGGAGGCTATATTTCCTGTTGGTTCTCCCCCACCTTTCGGCTTCATAATAGTCCAGAACATTGAGTGGTTCACATGACCACCGCCATTATTAACTACTGTTCTGCGAATATCTTGTGGTACACTGTCAAGTTTCTGTAACAGTTCTTCAATAGTTTTGCCTTTGAGTTCTGGGTGTTTGTCTAAGGCTGCATTTAGATTTTTCACATAAGTTGCATGGTGTTTATCGTGGTGAAATTGCATCGTTTTGGCATCAATGTGCGGTTCTAGTGCTTCATAGGCATAAGGTAAAGGCGGTAGTTGGATCGCACCTGTTTTATTTGCTGTTGTATTTGCTGTTGTATTTGGTGTTGTTTCAGGAATTGCAGTGTTTACCTGAGGAGATTTTTCTGCCAATGCACAAGCATCTAATACAAAAGCACCCGCACCTGCTGTGAGTAAAAACAAGAAATGGCGTCGATTAATAGTCATATAATTTTTTGCAGCGAATCCATTAAATCTCTATTGCAGTTTTTATTTTCTTAGATTTTGGCTACAAAAAATTGTGAATTGCGATTATTTTGGCAGTTTATTCTGGCAGTTTAAAAAACTATTTATAAAATTCTATCCCCAGTTTTAGGATCAAATACAAACAAGTGATTTAAATCAAGTTGTAGAGAAAGGCGATCGCCTGGACGCGGATGCACATTCGCACCCACCTGAATATTCAATACCACCGCCGAACCAGGTAAGCCAGCACGAATCAAAGTTTCCCTTCCTAAAGGTTCCACCACCTTGACTTCTACAATCAAATGACTCTCATTTCCTTCTTGGCGTTCTTCTCTTCGATACGCTTCTCCTGTCGGAGACGCTTCTCCTGTCGGAGACGCTTCGCGAACGCCAAGTTGCATTGGCGGTTCGTTGATAAAAATATGCTCTGGACGAATCCCCAAATCATAACTGTGTCCATGACGCAACTGTAATTTTTTCACAACTGCCGGAATCGTTAATAATTGCCCACTTACATCAAAACCGTTATTTTCATAGATTGCAGGCAAAATATTCATTGGCGGACTACCTAAAAAAGTTGCCACCATCTGATTATTAGGACTTGCATAAATGGTTTGGGGATCGCCAATTTGCTGAATCCGTCCGCGATTTAACACAACAATTTTATCAGCCAAAGTCATTGCTTCAACTTGATCGTGGGTGACGTAAATTGTGGTAATGCCTAATTCTTGATGTAACTGTTTCAACTCCGCCCTTGTATCATCGCGCAATTGGGCATCTAAATTAGATAAAGGTTCATCAAGTAAAAACACTTGGGGTTCACGAGCGATCGCTCTTCCTAATGCTACCCGTTGTTGCTGTCCCCCAGAGAGTTGTTTGGGTTTACGATCCAGTAGGTGATCCAGAGAAAGCGATCGCGCCACATTCATCACCCGTTCTTGAATAATTTTGCGGTCAACCTTCCGCATTTGCAACCCAAAGCCGATGTTTTCCGCCACACTCATGTGAGGATAGAGAGCGTAGTTCTGGAACACCATCGCCACATCTCGCTGTCTGGCTGGGATATTATTCACCAAGCGATCGCCAATAAAAAGTTTGCCTGATGTGGCAGTTTCTAAACCAGCGATCGTTCGCAAAATTGTAGACTTACCACAACCTGATGGCCCAACTAAAACCCAAAATTCGCCATCTGGAATTTCAAAAGTAATGTCCTCAATAGCAGTGACATTATTAAATCTACGCTTAATATCTTCTAGACGAACGTTTGCCATTATCAAATTTGGTATTTTCAGTTTGGGATCTGCGGCACTTCCAACTTACTACTAAGAGGTTTTATCCGCCCCCTCTGAGGAACTGTGAGGCTGCTTTGCAAGTGCAGAAACTTGGTTGTCCTGCACAACTCTAATCAGAAATCTTAGAGCCTCATTCACAGCATCGGCATTGGGAAAAACCTCTGCAACATCAGGTTCTAAACGAATTGTTGTCTTCCCAAAGCTTTTTCGTTCAGGGCCAAACTTTCTGACCCTTAGACTTTTTAAGTCATACTCTGATCGCAGATCGTCTTCCATTTCTGGCTTACCCTTCTTTGTATGCTTCTCGCTCGGATCGTGTTACTTCTCTCGCGCTAATGAGACGAATTGAATTTCCTCTCTCTGTATACAACATAATTAGTAAGCGTCCCCGATTTGACTCTCCAATAATAAGGTAACGTTCCTCATCATCAGAGTGGTCTGGATCATACAAGTCAACATAGAGCGGGTCATCGAAAACAGTTTTGGCTTCTTCAAAGGAAACCTGATGTTTTAAAAGATTTATTGCTGCTTTGTTTTCGTCCCACTCGAACTTGATGAAATTATAATCATTTTTCTGGATTCTTCGACCAAGCAGGGTGAGAGAGTAAAGAAGCAAAGACTCTTACTCCGCGAAGTTGATTAGAAAGGGGTAAGTGACCTCTAGGCGCACTCAAATCCCAAGTAAAGCTGTTAGGATATCGCGTCCAGTTATTACCTTCTTTCCAGCCAATTTTCGGCCAGAAATTTTCCCAATTTTTACCCAAACTTAACCAGATTTCTCGCTGCACTGAAAAGCCAAATTTACCTTCAGAGTGGACTAACCAGAGGTTGTTAATGGTTTGCAAGTCAACAACCGAGATATTTTCTACTTCAGTAAAGTACAACCATTTTCGTTGTACAGCTGTTGGCCCTGACAGTTCACACATTTTTTCTATGGTGACGCGATCGGCTGCTTGGAAGTCTTGAGCAGCAAGTAGCTGTTGCAAAGAATTGTAGTTAATCTCGCATTCTGATTTTAAAGGTACAATTCCTTCAGGAAAATAGGAGCGCAAAAACTCTTTGGCTTGAGGTGCATCAGAGTTATAGAGGACTTGGTAAGCTTTGCCATCAATCCAAGTTGCTGGGTTCTCACGTCGTTTCAGTAAAAATTCCATCAACACGTCTAATCCCTCATTACCCAAATCAGCTAACTGTGGGATTATCTGTTGTTGGACTTTTTCAGACCCAGCGATTAATGGTCGTCGGAGGGAGTCGATGTCATTAGCAGGGCCTGATAAAATCATTGGGTCTGTCATGCCATTCTCGTTTTAGCGGTCAGTGAAAGAGTGGTAAGCTATCTTGCTCCTCCAAGGTGAAGCATTGATAGCGAAAAGTAGTTTACTATTTTTGATCGTACAAAATTGCGATCGCTTCACTGAATCCCACACTTAATCCCCAAATAATGTACAAGGAGAATAGGGGGAAAATCTTTGCCTTATGGCTTGGGAACAAAGGACATAGCAAAATATACAAGCCTGCCACATAAGGTTTTTTTGACTAGCAGCGTATCGATTAGGAGTGTGTAAACGATGTACGAAAAGATTACCCCCCCGGCAGCCGGAGCAAAAATCACCTTCAAAAATGGTGAACCAATTGTACCGGACAATCCAATTATCCCCTTTATTCGTGGCGATGGTACAGGTATCGACATTTGGCCCCCTACCCAAAAAGTTCTCGATGCTGCGGTAGCCAAAGCATATAAGGGTCAACGTCAAATTAGCTGGTTCAAGGTTTACGCTGGAGATGAAGCTTGCGATTTATATGGAACTTACCAGTATTTACCACAGGACACTCTTACGGCTATTGAAGAGTATGGTGTAGCCATTAAAGGGCCTTTAACTACTCCTGTTGGGGGAGGGATTCGTTCTTTAAATGTGGCGCTAAGGCAAATTTTTGACCTCTATGCCTGCGTGCGTCCTTGCCGTTACTATGCAGGTACACCCTCACCCCACAAAAATCCCGAAAAGCTGGATGTAATTGTTTATCGAGAAAATACGGAAGATATTTATTTAGGCATTGAGTGGCGACAAGGTAGCGAAATCGGCGATCGCTTAATTAAAATTCTCAATGAAGAACTAATCCCCGCCACCCCAGAACATGGGAAAAAACGTATTCCTCTTGATTCTGGTATTGGCATCAAACCCATCAGTAAAACTGGTTCCCAGCGTTTAATCAGACGTGCTATCAAACACGCTTTGTTATTGCCTAAAAACAAGCAACAGGTGACTTTGGTGCATAAAGGCAACATCATGAAGTACACCGAAGGCGCTTTCCGTGATTGGGGTTATGAACTAGCAACCAGGGAATTCCGCCAAGAAACTGTCACTGAACGAGAATCTTGGATTTTGAGTAACAAGGAAAAAAATCCGAATATTTCCTTGGAAGAAAACGCCCGCGAGATTGATCCTGGGTTTGATAGTCTCACCGAAGAGAAAAAAGCGCAAATTGTCAAGGAAGTTGAAACTGTTCTTAACTCAATTTGGGCAACCCACGGCGATGGCAAATGGAAAGAGAAAGTTTTGGTGAATGACCGGATTGCTGACAGTATTTTTCAACAAATCCAAACCAGACCGGATGAGTATTCGATTTTGGCGACGATGAACTTGAACGGCGATTACTTATCTGATGCTGCTGCTGCCATTGTTGGTGGTTTAGGAATGGGGCCAGGGGCAAATATTGGTGATTCTAGCGCCATATTTGAGGCTACCCACGGCACTGCACCCAAACACGCCGGATTGGATCGGATTAATCCTGGTTCAGTGATTTTGTCTGGTGTGATGATGCTGGAATTTATGGGTTGGCAAGAAGCCGCAGACCTAATTAAGAAAGGTTTAAGCGATGCGATCGCGAGTAGTCAAGTCACCTACGATTTAGCCCGGTTGCTAGAACCGCCAGTTGAACCCTTAAAATGTTCTGAATTTGCCGACGCAATTATTCAGCATTTTGGTTAAGTTCATTAGGGCTAATTAGTCGAATAAAAAGACCTCTCCCTGGTTTTGCTACGTAAAACCTGTCCCTCTCCGACTCGGAGAGGGAAAGATTTGATCCCTGCGTATTTAGAGCTTTTTGAAGTATCTGGCGATCGGTAACAGCCCGAAGCCCAGCTTTTCATAGGTGCGACGTGCTGGGGCATGACCTGGATCACCTCCAGTTTCGACCATAGCAACAGACATTCCAGCATCTTTCATCCAATCAAGGGCGAATTGTGTCAGAGCACTGCCAATGCCCTGACCTTGAAAGTCTGGATCGACAGCGACCATGTAGATTTCACCCATGCTGGTTTCTGAGTGTAGTTTCACGCCTACAAAGCCCACGGTTGAATCAGCATCGATAGCAACCCATACATTTGTGTCCTCTGGACCGCAGACACTCTCTACAGCCTTTTGTTGGCTCACACGCCAATCGGGATAGAATTCGTGGTAAATGTCAAAGTCCATTACTTTCTGAATCGAATCAAAGACCGGAGTCCATGCTCGAAGCGAAAGACGAATGACTGCATCAAGTTGATGAGCGTCGTAAGGTTCAATCCGCATTTCCATCTGAACTCCAGTTAACTCCGAAGGTTCCCAAGTAATGAAGCCACCGAACTATTATTTAAATCACTCCCTTCCAAACCCCGTGGAAAGTAAGGGTTAAAGACAGAGAGAGGTTCATCGAACTCACTTACACTAATTGCTTTACCTGTGATTTTGCTAATTGATGAGGTGCGATCGCTCCATTCTCTGTAATGATCGCTGTAATCAACTCAGCCGGAGTCACATCAAAAGCTGGGTTATAAAAATCTACACCTTCAGGAGTCAGAATGGTATCACCAACTTGATAGATTTCTGTTGGATCGCGTTCTTCAATGGGAATTTGGCTACCATCAGATAATTCAAAATCAACGGTGGAAAGGGGTGCAGCCACAAAGAAGGGGATATTATGTGCTCTAGCTGCGATCGCAACACTATATGTACCAATTTTATTGGCAGTGTCGCCATTAGCAGCAATGCGATCGGCACCCACAACCACAGCATGAATCAAACCCTGTTTCATGCAATGGGCTGCCATATTATCAGTAATTAATGTAACTGGAATACCTTCTTGCACACATTCCCAAGTGGTGAGTTTTGCGCCTTGCAAGCGGGGGCGGGTTTCGTCAGCAAATAAACGTTCTAAACGTCCTTCCCTCCAAGCGGAACGCACAACACCCAAAGCTGTGCCATAACCAGCCGTAGCTAATGCTCCAGCATTACAGTGAGTAAGCAGCGTCAGCTTTTCTGGAGTATTGGGTAAAACTGCCAAACCATTGTCACCGATCGCTTGACAAGTTTGCAAATCTTCAACATTGATTGCTTGGGCTGTTTGGAAAAGGGTTTCCTTGATTTCTTCTACAGTTCCCAGTGTTTCGTAGGCGGCTTTCATCATCCGGCTAATTGCCCAAAATAAATTTACTGCCGTCGGACGAGTAGAACGTAACAACTGGGCTACTTTATCTAAGCTATCTAAAAACTCATGGCGATCACTAGTCTTAATTTCCCTTGCACCAAGATACATTCCATAGGCCGCAGCTACACCAATTGCTGGCGCACCTCGAACAATCATCGTTTTAATTGCCCGCGCCATATCTTCACTGCGGTGAATTTCTACGAATGTATATTCATTGGGTAAGCGGGTTTGGTCAATTAGTGACACTGAGTCGTTGTGCCAAATAACGGGATAAACCTGGTTTATAGAAGGTGTCACGTCGCTTTGCTCCGAATTCAAAATTAAAAATTCAAAATTTAAAAGTCATAGGAAGATATTGGGTATGAGGATTGGACATTCTCACCTCTTCCCCTACTTCTTCCTAATCTTGGGACTATTTGGGAAAGTAGGCAATAATCATGGCAACTTCAGGATGATTGCGAGCGATCGCTTCTGGTATCCGGCCTAAAAGTGAAGCTAGTTGAGTTTTCTGCTCAACAGACCCGTTTAAGACTACCAGATCGTTAGTTGTTAGTAAACGAGAAACTTGCTGCACAAAATTGCCTCGCACATTTTGAATAGGTGTATCTTCTGCCAATCCGGCATTACTCAAATCGATAGGTACTCCCCGTGTTGTTACAACCTGTAAAAGTTGTAGAGATGCTTTAAGTTCTGTTGCCAGACTTTTAGCTAATTGGATACTCTCTTTAAAAGAACTAGCATAAGTTTGTTGGCTGGTGAAAGCCAGAAAAACTCGTGTTGTATGCTCAATTGGCAATGGGAATCGAGTTAGCAAAACAGGCACTGCACTGCGATTTACAATCTTGTCAATGACACCGCCAAAGAGATTTTCTTGATAAGTCGAGTAACCTTTCCAGCCGCAGACAATCACACTGGCCTGCTTTTCTTCTGCTACACGAGCAATTCCCTTATCAATTGATTCATCAATTCGACCAATGGGAATAACATTGACGACCGCAGCATGGGCAATCATTTCTGCGGTTGAAAGCAATTGGTTTTGTCTGGCTTTGTCTTCTGGAGGAATAGGGGAATTTTGTTCAATTAAAATGTGCAGTGGCAATAAAGTACCGGTCGCTGATTTTGCTAAGAGTATTGCCAAATTGAGCAGGTTATCTTCAGTGCTGGGATTGGCAACTGGTACTAAAACGCGATCGCCCAGATTTGCTACCTGATGACTTTGAATACTTACCTCTCCTGGTTTGATTTTTTTCCCCCACCGATCTGTTACCCAAGGAGAAGCAATGCAGGTAACTAAAATCATAGCGATCGTTCCATTCACCGTTAACTGATCGACCAACTCGATTTTGTAAGCAACGGTGATTGCAGCCAAAGTAGAAGCTGCCTGAGCTACTGATAGCCCAAACATCAACATAATATTGTCAAAGTTGAATCCGAATAACTTGCCCGAACCCCATGCAGGAATGAACTTAGCAATAATGGCAACAGTTACCATGACAGCTGATACTAGGAGCGATCGCGGTTCTTGAATCAGAATCAGGGGATTAACCAACATTCCTACAGAAATCAAGAAAAAGGGTATAAACAACGTATTCCCAATAAATTGAATCCGATTCATCAGAGGACTAAGTTGCGGAATTAGTTGGGTAATAGCAACTCCAGCTAAAAAAGCGCCAATAATTGGCTCAATTTGGATTAATTGTGCCCCATAGGAAACTATAAACAGGCTAGCTAGGACAAAGGTAAACTCTGCCCCTTCATCATGTCCAAATCGCTGAAAGAACCAGCGACCGATACGAGGTAAACCCCACAGCGTCAGAAATGTGTAGATAATCAGTGAAGGAATCAAGAATAACCAAAACTGTAGGCTTAAACTGCCTTGATGCGCTCTCACTACCACCGCTAACACCAAAAGTGCCAAAACATTGGTGATTAATGTGCCTCCGAGTGTGGTAGTCAATGTCTGAGAGCGCATAATTCCCAATTTACTGACAATTGGTAGTGCTAGTAGCGTATGGGAGGCAAAACAAGAAGCGACTAGAATCGCAGGTAATACACCATAGCCGATGGCCATCATAGCTACAGTACCTAATGCCATCGGCACGCCAAAGGTAGATATTCCAAATATGGCTGCCTTATCAGCATTAGATTTCAGGTCATCTAAGCTAGTTTCCAGTCCTGCCATGAACATGAGAAACAGCAAACCGACCGTGCCCAAAAGCACAATCGTGTTATCTCGTGCCAATAATCCCAGTCCATTAGGGCCAACTATGACCCCCGCCAGAATTAATCCCACAATACCTGGTAGTCGGATTCTCTCAAATAGCAGGGGTGCAATTAGCATAATCCCCAAAATCATCAGGAAAACTGCTACGGGGTCTTTAATCGGTGTAGATAATATGGAAGCTAGCAAAAGATTAGTCATACTCTGCCCTAGAGTTGCGTTAACATCTAATTTCATCTGTTAGCTTTAGTAGGGCAAAGCCCAGCATAGGCGCTTTCAGATTTTTACTTAAAGATTTAATGGACTATTGTTTTATATAGCCATGTTGCATAATCAGCATAAACATCTCTAACTCAACAGTGGAAAATACTGGCGACTTAACTCTATACCGCTTCTCGGTTGTGTGCAATCCACTCTGTAGAGGAAATTAGCTAGTATGCTGTGTCAGAAGTTTGCCTACTTTTTTCACGTAAATAGACCACGCAGTAAGGGCATAGTAATGCTCATGCCTGTCAACTGGAGGTGAGAGCCATTCTAGACAAATAACAGTGCGATCGCTCTCTCAAAATCTTTTCAAGAAGCTTGCCAACGCAGGCTTTTTTTATGCAGTGTGAGGCTTACAGGCGCTCTGAAATAATAGCGACTAATGACTTTGGAAAAATCACGTACCCCACCAAAGTTATCTCCATTTCTTGTGCTGTGCGGATAAAGTCAGAAAAGCAAGCTACGCACAGTCTCTCGTAGAGAGGAACGAGCGTCTAGGGATTTAAACCCCAAGACTCTCACAAGCTTATGTCTTGGGGATGAGGTGTTAAACCCTTTGATTTACAATAACCTTTTTTAAATTTATTAAGAGAATAATAAAATTTACAGTTGTAAATATAGGTACAGTTCAAGTTTCCAAGTTCTTTGGATTGTGGACTGCTCAAGTTGGTACCTCACAGCTTGGTGGTGCTGCGGCTTGGAGTGGAGCCATAACTTGGTTAGGTGGTGGTACTAGACCGTAGCCTAAAAGAAGAGAGAAATAGAAGTGAGGTTTTTCAGATGCCGTGAAAAGTCAGGGATAAAGACGAGTAGGCAGAGCAAGGGAAGAATAGCAAAACTAATACAATGACTACTAATTTATTTCTATTTCTCAGTAAATAGGGTCATCCAAAACTATCCCTTATCTTTATTACTCTTTAATAAAAACAACATTTAAATATAAAAAACATTAATATAAATAGTTTAACTTTATAGCTTATTTTTCTTCAAATAAAGAACAAATGTTCTATCGAATTTTTTGGAAATATCCAAAGGATAAGCACAGTCTTTAAAAGGATTGGGCATAACACAATGTCTCTTATTTTTTAATAACCTAAAAAAAATAACAGCCTGCAAATGATAAAATAGCACCTTTTATCAATAAAGCTTGTTTACAATTTAGTACTGATAACTTTGTGGTTTCTACATAAAGCTATGGACATCAACGAACATAATATCAGTGATTTTCCTCTGAACAAAATTCAATAACTTACATTTTTGTCTGGGTGGAATCAAATTGAAAAAGTAGTAATCCTTCTGATGTTGGAATCTAGAAGTACATATCACAATGAGGCTATGAACACGAAAGATTAAAAAACGAAAAGAATTGCAAGATGAAAAGTATTTTAATTAAATCCGCGATCGCTTCTAGTGTTGTTTTATCTTTAGCTACTGTTACCCGCCCTGTAATGGCTGCATCTTTTACGGTATCAATAGAAAACCCAGGCGTACAAAATGCACAATTATCAAATCTTGTTAATGCTCATGTACAAAATTTTGATGCACAAACAAAAGGCTATAGTGCAACAGGCTTTCAATGGAATGAGGGAACAACAAATATTGGTAGCTATAAGAATACTCTGATCATGAATCCAGACCAATATGGTGCTGCTGGTGGAACAGGTAAGTATTTTGATGTAGACACAAATAGATCGGGTAATGGTCAAAAGGTTTCCACACTCAATTTGACATCTCCACAAAGCTACTTTGGACTTTGGTGGTCTGCGGGAGATAGTAGCAACGTACTCACATTTCTTTCACAAGGCAAGGTTGTAGAAACTATGACCACTGCTGAGGTGGTTAGTTATATCGCAAAACAACCAAATAAAGCCAGCTACTACGGTAATCCTAATTCGGCATTCAAAGGTCAGAACTCTTCAGAACCTTATGCGTTCATCAACTTTTACAGTGTTGGCGGAACTTTTGATCAGGTTCAATTCACCAATATTGGCGGAACTGGTTTTGAATCAGATAATCACACGATCGCCACTAGCTACAAGAGTATCACTGGTAATATCGTTACAGTAGCAGTTCCTGAATCTTCTTCTGTACTAGGAGTTTTTGTGATTGGTTTTGTGGGTGCTACTTCAGTTCTAACTCGTCGAGTCAAGAAAAAGTCAGTTTTGCAATTGTCATAAGTGTTGCGGCTTGCAAGAAGAACAATTTCTGGCTTACATTAAGAGTTTTCTAAACTTCTGATGTCACCTCAGTAAGATTTGTCTGATTTTCTCTATATCTTACTCCTAGGCTGCACTCGTGTAGTGTGCCGTAAGTAGGATTTCAAAAATTCTAATGATAAGTCAACATTAAATACAAGTTAGGGCGAGTTTTTAGATAAACTCGCCCTAATTGTTTTGCCATTTATTTTATGAGCAGCCACTCTACAACACTTAGACAATGCCCGGATTGCTTCAGCTTGGAGATATCGATATTAGTCAGCCTACAGGCTTAACTTGGGATAGAGCTGATATTCAAGCCCACATCTTAAGAATCGATATGATAGAAAAGTAGATAAAACTTAAAAAATATTTATCGAATGGTGCTTCAATCATCTGGCTTGTCCAAGGTCAAAGACTCGTTAACACAAAAAATCTTCTTGGGTAACGAACCCAATGCTGAGTTAATTGCAATTCTCACCGTTTATTTTGTCCAAGGAATTTTAGGGTTATCGCGTCTAGCCGTTAGCTTTTTCCTCAAAGATGAACTGCTGCTGAGTCCAGTCGAGGTGTCGGCGCTATTGGGAATCGTCTTCCTACCTTGGATGATCAAGCCAGTGTTTGGTTTTATCTCTGATGGCTTGCCTATATTTGGCTATCGTCGGCGTCCTTACTTGATTTTATCTGGGATATTAGGAACTGCTTCCTGGGTGAGTCTGGCCACAATAGTTCATAGTAGCTGGGCAGCTACGTTAGCGATCGCTCTTGGTTCTCTTAGTGTCGCCATGAGTGATGTGATAGTTGACTCGTTGGTTGTAGAACGAGTTAGAGGCGAATCGCAAGCGAAAGCCGGTTCATTACAATCTTTGTGCTGGGGTGCTTCTGCGATCGGAGGTTTAATAACAGCATACTTTAGCGGTCTGCTGCTTCAATACTTTACTACTCGTACTGTCTTTGGAATTACCGCCTTATTCCCTCTCATCGTCTCAGGGGTAGCTTGGTTAATTGCTGAGTCCCCTGTTAGCAAAGATACTCAAGATACTAACCACACCAACTCTTTATCAATCAAACATCAACTGGGGCAGCTACGCCAAGCCATTACCCAAAAAAGAATTTGGCTACCAACAGCGTTTATCTTCATCTGGCAAGCTACCCCAAATGCTGAATCAGCCTTTTTCTACTTCTCTACCAACGAACTTCACTTTGAACCAGAATTTTTAGGGCGGGTAAACTTGGTTACAAGTTTCGCTTCTTTAGCAGGTGTTTGGATTTTTCAACGTTTCCTCAAAAGCATCCCTTTTCGCGTAATTTTTGCTTGGAGTACTGTCCTTTCGTCACTTTTAGGGATGACAATGCTGTTGTTAGTGACTCACACAAACAGACTCTTAGGTATAGATGACCACTGGTTTAGTTTGGGTGATAGCCTAATTCTCTCGGTGATGGGAAAAATTGCCTTTATGCAAGTAATGGTTTTAGCAGCAAGGCTTTGTCCCTCTGGAGTGGAAGCAACGTTATTTGCCTTGTTGATGTCGATATTTAATTCAGCAGGAACGGTTTCTCAAGCATTGGGGGCATTAATTACCTATTGGTTGGGGATTACTGCAACTAACTTTGAGTCACTTTGGCTATTGGTGCTAATTACTAACCTCAGCACACTGCTACCCCTACCATTTATCAACTGGCTACCTGCTGCTGAAGAACAAGCTGAGACATCAAAGGATAAAGAAC
This sequence comes from Nostoc sp. FACHB-888, assembly GCF_014696655.1. Lineage (NCBI taxonomy): Bacteria > Bacillati > Cyanobacteriota > Cyanophyceae > Nostocales > Nostocaceae > Nostoc > Nostoc sp. FACHB-888. The sequence continues at coordinate 101,745 of NZ_JACJQM010000015.1, forward strand.
AAACGTTTTCGCCTGATTTCATGTCTGAGTTAGTGCTGAGAGAATCAGAGTCGAAAGTAGTTGATTAACAAAGAAATGATTTTGTATACAGATGCAAAGCTCCCAAGATATTGGAATCTAGCAAAAGTCGTGGTTTCTTCTGATAAACCATAAATCAACATTGTCTTATAAAGCTATGAACGATTAAAACTTTATAAGAACTAGGCTTTTTCAAAAAATCTAATTTCTGAACATCTTTACCATAGTTGAGAAGCAGATATCAAGTATATGCAAAATTCAAAAGTTCAAGAAACCCCAGTTGCAGAAAAATCCTACACTCGTGCAGACTGGCAAGGAGGATATCAATCTCTCACCCAAGAGTTTGATTATTGGATTGATGATATAGAAGGGCAAATTCCCACAGAATTACAAGGTACGCTGTTTAGAAATGGCCCCGGTTTGCTCGATGTAAATGGGCAACTTCTTCATCACCCGTTTGATGGAGATGGGATGATTAGTAAAATTACCTTTACGAACGGTCGTGCCCATTTTCGCAATCGCTTTGTCCGTACAACTGGCTATTTAGCAGAGCAAAAGGCGGGAAAAATTCTTTATCGCGGTACTTTTGGCACTCAAAAACCCGGCGGTTGGCTAGCTAATATTTTTGACTTCAAGCTCAAAAATATCGCTAATACAAATGTTATCTATTGGGGTGGTAAACTGCTAGCGCTGTGGGAAGCTTCTGAAGCATATCGCCTCGATCCCTACACTCTTGAAACCTTGGGGAATGAATATTTTAATGGTGCTTTGTCAGCAGGTGAAGCTTTCGCTGCACATCCCCGCGTTGAAAATAGTTTCGACCAAGATGGGGACGCACCTTGTCTGGTAAACTTCTCGATTAAGCCGGGATTATCTACCACCATTACTATTTTTGAGCTAAACTCAGCAGGTGAAATTGTCAAGAAACACGCTCATCAGGTTCCAGGTTTCTGTTTCATTCACGATTTTATTATTACTCCCAATTACTGCATCTTCTTTCAAAATCCTGTCAGCTTTAATCCCATACCTTTCGCCTTGGGAATACGTGCGGCGGGAGAATGTATAAAATTTCAACGAAATCAGCCAACTCAAATTATAATTATTCCCCGCACCCCCAAAGAAGGACAAGAAGAGATAAAATTTCTGGAAACTCACTCTGGTTTCGTCTTCCACCACGTTAATGCTTTTGAAGTAGGAGGCGAAGTTTTAATTGACTCCATTTGCTACGAATCTTTACCAGAAGTTGAACCCGAAAGCGATTTTCGGCAAGTTGATTTTGAGGCGCTTTCACCTGGGCAACTTTGGCGATTTTGTCTGAATCTAAAGGATGGGACAGTCCGGCGGGAATTGATTGATGACCGTTGTTGTGAATTTCCCAGCATACATCCGGCAAATGTAGCACACCCTTATCGATATCTATATATAGGTGCGGCTCATGCAGAGACTGGTAATGCTCCCTTACAAGCATTGTTGAAAATTGATTTAGAGTCTGGAGAAAGACAATTTTGGAGTGCTGCACCCCGTGGTTTTGTAGGTGAACCAATTTTTGTCCCACGCCCAGGTTCCGAAAAGGAAGATGATGGTTGGGTATTAGCTTTGGTTTATGATGCTGCTTATCACCGCTCAGATGTGATAATTCTGGATGCTAGTGATTTCTCTAAAGGAACAATCGCGCGGCTACATCTCAAACATCATATCCCCTATGGTCTGCATGGAAGCTTTACTTCTGAGGTTTTTGAGGAAGTTTGATCGCCTATTTGGATGAAGTAATTTTTTCTCCCCCTGCTCCCTGCCCCCTGCCTCTATAGCGATGGTATATTTTTTTATTAGGAAGTCCCTAACTTCCTAATCCCCACTCCCCATTTATGGATTTTCCTGACGATTAATATCCTGCAAGTCAAGATCATAATTCAATCTGAGAACGTTGACTCCCGGTTCGCCAAAAATCCATAAAAATCTGCCATCAGTATACTTATTAATTAAACGTAGGATCTCATCTTCTCTTACTCCCCGCGCACCAGCAACCCGCGTCAATTGCTGCCGTGCTGCTCTCAAGGAAATATGCGGGTCTAAACCAGAACCAGAAGTATAAATTATATCAGCGATCGGTTGAAGATTTTCGTCTCGCAATTGATTTCCCTGTTCTAGAATCCGGTTAAGTAGCTCTGGATTGCTTGCAGCGAGATTACTGGCTCCAGATATACCAGTTGGTTTGGCTCTTTTGCCTTGGCTATATCTAACAGTACTGGGACGAGGATGGAAATATCGCTCAGATGTAAAAACTTGACCAATCAAAGCCGAACCAATTGGTTCGCCTTTTAGATTCGCCATGATGCTGCCATTCGCTTGGTAGGGCAAAAAAACTTGACCCACTACAAGAATTATCAGAGGATAGATAATTGCAGTCAACAACCAAAGCATTAGAGTTATAAAAATTGCTCTGATAGTTTCTCGAATAATTGCCATAAAAATTTTCCAATTACTATTAAAATTTAATTTTTAATTTTAATTCTTTTACCCAAGTATAAGGACATTCAAAGATGCTGTCAGCAACAACATAAAAGCTGGGGCAATTACCACATTCAAGCACAGCAAGATCAAAATGGCGAGTGGTAGATATTGTTTACGCCATTGCGACCAAACAAAGTACATTGCCTCTTTTACATCTATCGGCAGAAACTTTTCCCAAACATCGACCTGTTTATTCATATTCTTCTTCCCTCTCTCAACAGGTAAAAGTAAAAATGTTTATTATTTTACTTTGGTTAGGATGCTTTTGTTTCGTAGCGTCTGTACTTTTGTTGTTCTTAAGACAACCCCACAATTGTAATCACTATATCTATCAACTTAATGGCGATAAACGGCGCAATGACCCCACCTAAGCCATAAATTAAGATATTACGTTGAAGTAGCTGATTAGCTGTCAGTGGTCTAAACCGCACCCCCTTCAATGCCAAAGGAATCAAGGCGGGAATAATCAAAGCATTATAAATCAGCGCTGATAGGACAGCAGAATTAGGGCTAGTCAAATTCATAATATTCAAGCTTTGCAAATTAGCAGCCACAAAGACCACTGGGATAATCGCGAAGTATTTAGCAATATCATTAGCGATGGAAAACATTGTCAATGCTCCGCGAGTAATCAACAATTGTTTGCCAATACTAATGATATCGATCAGCTTTGTGGGATCGGAGTCTAAATCGACCATGTTGGCAGCTTCTTTTGCAGCTTGCGTTCCTGTATTCATCGCAACGCCAACGTTAGCTTGGGCTAATGCCGGGGCATCGTTAGTCCCATCTCCTGTCATCGCAACCAGTTTACCTGCTGCTTGTTCTTTTTTAATGACACTGATTTTGTCTTCTGGTGTGGCTTCGGCGATGAAGTCATCAACTCCTGCTTGTCTGGCAATGACAGAAGCTGTAATCCGGTTGTCTCCAGTTAGCATGATGGTACGTACCCCCATCCGTCGCAGTTGTTCAAAGCGATCGCGGATACCAGGTTTAACTATATCTTTGAGATAAACAATCCCATAGATTTCGTTATCTAGGCTGACTGCCAGAGGTGTACCTCCCAGGCGAGAAACTCGTTCGTAGGCAGCATCCAATTCTGGTGTATCGCGTCCGTTGCGGAAACGGACAAATTCTTTAATAGCTTCTACTGCTCCCTTCCTAGCCTCGTACCCACCAGGCAAGTTAGTGCCACTTATCCGTGTTTTCGCGGAAAAATCAACTGCTTCTGCCTGACTATAGTCGAAATCAAACCGTTCTACTAACCTTTCTGCCAGTCGCAGAATGGATTTACCTTCTGGTGTATTGTCAAAGACACTAGCAGCCCAGGCAACATTAGCAATTTCCAATATTGAATGACCGTTGATGGGAATAAACTCTTCCGCTAAACGGTTGCCGATGGTAATTGTACCTGTTTTATCGAGAAATAAAGTGTTGACCTCACCACAAGCTTCGACTGCTCGCCCTGAAGTGGCAATGACATTAAGTTGGGCAACTCGATCCATACCAGCAATACCGATGTTACTCAATAAGCCGCCAATGGTCGTAGGAATTAATGCTACTAATAGGGCAATTAAAATTGGCACGCTAACTGGACTGTTGACATAGTAAGCAAGTGCAGGCAAAGTAACCACAACTAACAAAAATACTAAGCTAAGAACTGCCAGCAATACTGTCAGAGCAATTTCATTGGGTGTTTTACTGCGTGCCCCTTCTAACAAGGCAATCATCCGGTCAATGAAACCTTTACCTGGATCAGTAGTAATGCGGATAATTAGCTCATCTGAGATAATCCGCGTCCCACCAGTGACGGAACTGGAAACGTCGGAGCCTGGTTCTTTTAATACTGGTGCGGATTCCCTAGTAATTGCCGATTCATCGACTGAGGCAACACCCATGATTACCTCGCCATCGGCGGGAATGATATCGCCAGCAACAACGTAGATGTTATCGCCCTGTTTAAGGCTGGTGGATGAAACTTCACTAATTGTTCCATCGGGAGCAAGTTTTTTCGCGATCGCCTCTGATTTCGTTAATCGCAAGGCATCAGCTTGGGCTTTACCCCGCCCTTCTGCGACTGCTTCGGCAAAATTGGCAAACCAAACTGTAAAGAATAAAATTCCCGACAACAAGCCGTTAAAAACTTGCGGGTTCTTTTGCATGGCTGGGCCAAATAGGTTGGGATCAATCGTTAATAATAGGATGATGATTGTCCCCACCCAAACTACAAACATCACTGGGTTTTTGATTGCATACTTAGGGTTAAGCTTGACAAAAGCATCTCTGATTGCCCTTAAGTACAGCCACTTATTACTTGTCCTGGCCTTTTTACGTGCTTGGCGGCGATCGCCAGAACGAGGACTTGGCCGTCTAGCTTTGAAGTTAGTTGCCACTTGATTCATGAATAAAGTTAGGAGTTAGGAGTTAAAAGTTAATAGTTAGGAGTTAAGAGTTAAAAGTTAGGAGTTTCCAATAAAAATAGATCCAACCTTGTAGAATGCGTTATGCGATCGCTAACACAACGTTAGTTGCTACAACTTATAGCGAGTCAGACGCTCATTCGCGTTGTCGCAGACAAGACTCGCTAACGCTAACGAGCGTCGGAAACCTTCGTTTGGGTAACGTTCCTACGGTGCTATCGCTACGCTAACACCGAGCGCCTAGGCGCTGGATTCACCGCAACGCACTGGTTCCCCTACGAAACAAGATAATTTATTATTTATTTTTTGGTATTCTCTTAATTCCAGACTTATAACTCATAAATTTTCTAACTGCCAGATGCTAATTTCAAACCCTCAGCAATGGGGCCTAAAGCTAGAACGGGAAAGAAAGTCAAGACTCCCAAAACCAGTGTTACTCCAGCAGTAATACTAGTAAATATTAGAGAATCAGTTTTCAGGGTACCAGGGGTTTCTTGTACTTGTTGTTTGCGAGACATACCGTCAGCTAACAGCAGGAGGGCAATTATCGGAATGTAGCGTCCTCCGATTAAGCTAACTAAAGTACTCAAGTTCCACCACAAGGTGTTATCCCTCAACCCTTCTAAGCCGGAGCCATTATTTGCTGCTGCTGAGGCGTATTCATAAACTACTTGAGAAATACCGTGATAACCAGTGTTGCTAATTCCAGATAGAGAAATAGGATAAGCCAAGGCGATCGCACTGGGAATCAAAATTAAAATTGGGTGAATCAACAACACCACGCTGGCGAGGACAATTTCGCGCTTTTCAATTTTGCGTCCTAAAAACTCTGGGGTACGTCCTGCCATTAGTCCAGTTAGGAACACTGTGAGAATCAAGTAAATGAATAGGTAAGCTGTTCCAGTTCCTTGGCCGCCCCAGATAACCTGGATAAACAAGTTGAAGAGTGTCGAAAATATTCCTTGCGGCATCAAAGAATCGTGCGTCCCATTCACAGCACCAGACATAGTAGCGGTAGTCATAACTGCCCAAAATGCCGTTTGTACCCAGCCAAATCGAACTTCTTTACCCTCTAAATTAGGCTGTTCTAATCCAAAAGCGTTATTAACAAGGGGATTACCTTGCAGTTCTCCCACGGCTGTCACTCCCACCAGAATTACGAAAATCACAAACACCATCCAAAAAAGTAGCCAAGCTTGTTTGATATTGTTGGCAAATATACCGTAAGTGTAAATCAAGGCTGCTGGTATAGAAATCATGGCGATCATTTCTATCAAGTTAGAAGCGCCATTGGGATTTTCAAAGGGATGAGCTGAGTTTACGCCAAAAAAACCACCGCCATTTTGTCCCAAAAGTTTGATCATTTCAAAGGATGCCACTGGGCCTCTGGCAAGATATTGCGTCCCGCCTTCTAAGGTTCTCACATCCAGAGTGCTATATAATGTTTGTGGTACACCTGTTACAAGCAAAGCGATCGCTCCAATAATCGAAATCGGTAGCAATATTCGCGTAATTCCACGGACGAGATCGACGTAAAAGTTTCCCAACTTTCTACCCGTCAACCCGCGAATAAAGGCAATTCCCACAGATAAGCCAGTGGCGGCGGAGGTGAACATCAAAAAGCCTAAAGCCGCTACCTGGCTAAAATAACTTAAGGTTGTCTCACCAGCATAATGTTGCTGGTCGGTATTCGTTACAAATGAAATGGTTGTATGCAGTAATACATCCCAGTTGGGCGCACCGAAACTGTTAGGATTCCAAGGCAAGAGTCTCTGAAAATATATCAGTAAATACACTGTAATACCCATGAGCAAGTTGCTGTATAGTACAGCCCGGATATACTGCGAACCCGTCATATCATCTTTTCTACGGACACCCGCGAGTACGAACATACTTCGCTCTATCGGGTTCATTAAAAAATCAAGTAGTGTTTTTTCTCCCAAGAAGACACGGGCTATGTATTTACCCAGTAACGGAGTGATTGCTATGACAATACACAGCGTTAAGCCAATTTGCAAAAAACCTTGTCCCATATATTTCGCGCTCAATTAAATTTAAGTGCTAGCAAGCCAATTCTTAGAAATAATAGATTAACTGTTGGGGTATTTGATTTGATAAAAGGCAGGGAACAGGGAAAAAGGTAGAAACCGAAACCTTGCCCCTTGTGGCCGAAAGCATGCTGCTCCTTTTCTTAGAGACCATTTATAAAGTAAATCTTTAGACAACAAGACGACGCAACATAACACGAGTCATAACAGCGTATATCGCAGCTTCACTCATTTCTGGAAGACGTTCATAATCCTTACTAAGACGATGATATTGGTTAAACCATCCAAATGTTCTTTCCACTACCCAGCGTTTGGGTAAAATCTCAAATTCTTTTCCTGTACGCTGCATTACCTCAACATGAGCTTGAATCATCAACCACACCGCGAGGGCAAACTTATCACCGTTATAGCCGGAATCAACCCACATTACCTCGACTTTTTCCAAGACTTCAGGATGTTCTTCTAGCAGTTCCATCAAAGCATAGGCTCCAAGCACTCTTTCTGGAGCGTTTCCTTCACTTACAATAACTTTGAGCAATAGCCCAAGACTATCAACTATCGTTTGGCGTTTCCTCCCCTTAACTAATTTGCCACCATCAAAGCCGTACACATCCCCCTTTTTTCCGTCGTTTTGACCGACTGGCTATCTGCTGCGATCGCTGTAGGTTGAGTTGACTTGCCCATTTTTTGACGAACTTGATCGCGCAAAGTATGATTCATTTGCTCCCAAATACCTCGTTTTTGCCATTTGCGATAGTAACTGTAAACAGTTGCACTGGGAGGAAAGTCCCCTGGAAGCATATCCCATTGGCAACCCGTCTTCAGATGGTAGTAGATAGCATTGCATACTTCTCGCATATCCGTTGTTCGCGGATGCCCACCATGTTTAGCTGGTGGAATCAAAGGCGCTAAGATTGCCCATTCTGAGTCGCTAAGGTCTGTAGAATAAAGCTTTCGCTTCATTGCTTTCTATGTAGATATACTGCATAAACAGTATCCTATCGTTGCCTTTCTACTTGATAACTCTTCTTTAGATTTACTTTATAAATAGTCTCTAAGGGATTCCTGCGGTGGTAAACTACGCCACAGCAGACGGCATTGTTTGACCTTGCACTTATATGTTGGTGAAACAAGACGATCTAAACGCTGGAAAGGTGAGCATGGATGCAAGCAATATGATTGATAGTTACTATTCACTGCATCATCATTATGGACTCCAACGAGAAGTTAGCATCGCTTCTTGGTGGGATGCACCCACAGACCGACGCGCACGGCAAGAATTGGAGTTGAACCTTATTTTGAAGTGGCGTAGTCCATTTAATAAGGAGAACTGGGAGCGCTGGGGGCAGCCTTTTGGGTAGGGTGGCTTACTTATGCTTTATGGCGCTACTTTTTCTTTAAACTGTAACAAGCAGAAAACGCAGGCACAATGGTAGCTGGAATAGTCATTGGCTCATTGGTTTTCGGATTACGCCCTTCGCAATATCTAATAATTAGTTATGAAAGCCATTAACGCAATCCTATTATTTCTGCGACTTCGCGCCAGATTTCCCGCTAATAAGCCACTCATCACTCCAATAGCCTATACATCAGCAGGGCTTTCGGTAATAAAAGAGAGAATCGATTGGGAAGGTGATGGACTACCCTTTGCCCAAGAGAGCGATGCACTTCTACAATTAAAGAAATAATTGCAAATCAAAACTCTTTTATTTGTCGTGGGTCTTCATCCGGTGGATGCCAACCACCTTTAATCCAAAGACGACGAGCTTTGACAATAGAGCCTTCATTATGACGTTCATCATTGAGGTCTAAACGATTACTTGTAGCTCGTCCTACAGAACTAATTCCAATAATTTTTAGACCATCTGCTGACCAAATAAAGTGGTCTGACCACTTTTCCTGACGTGGATTAAACAGAGGTAGCATCTGGCCTGTATCTGGATCAATTCCAGTGGTGAAATTGTAGCGGTATCCATTACAACGCTGACAGGCCAACGCTAGGTTATCAGGGTCATCCGAACCCTTAAGAGACTGGGGTACAATATGGTCAATAGAAAATAGAGCAGCACTTGCTTCTTCTGAAGAATGACAGTATTCACAAAGAAATTTTGCTCTTTGTCTGACTAATTTTTTGGTTGCATCATTAACTGTCATGATTCAGAAATGATTTTGGCATTAAGCAAGGTAAAAATTCTATCCAGTTCCAATATGCCTGCCAATTCAGCATCTTCTTCTGTTGTTAGCAATCCAGCTTTCTTTTTCTCAGACAATTCTTCGAGTCGAGACTGTAATTCTTCAGTAAACTTAAACAAATGTATGTCTCTTACTTTACTGAGTTCGATTCCAGAATCTACCCAGAATGAGGGTTGAACCATCATTTGAGTAATCATAAGCTGTATGTCTCGTTTAATTTAGCCAACTGGTGGTATTTTAACAGTGAATCTTCCTTAACTGCTTTAGTTTGAATGTCAGTTGATAAAAGGTAGTAATATCGGAAAAAACCAAATTCAGATGAGTAATCAGATTCTTGAGAAGATATTATAAGCTGTTCCACAGAAACTATCCATTGTGAGAAAATGTTCACTTGACTTCAAATAGGCACGGCTTCAAGGAGTAACAGCGATGGAAACGCGATTTTTAGGAAAGTCCGGTCTTAAGATTTCGGTTCTCAGTTTCGGTACAATGACATTCGGTGGTAGCGACTTTTTCCAAGAAATTGGGGCGACTCAGGTAGACGAGGCGCAGCATCTGATTGATATTTGCCTTGATGCAGGTGTCAACATCTTTGACACAGCAGATGTTTACTCGAATGGACTTTCTGAGGAGATTCTTGGTAAAGCTCTCGGAAAGCGTCGTTCTGATGTAATTATTGCAACTAAGGCTTATGGTCGTATGGGAAAAGGAGCAAATGATACTGGATTGTCACGTTATCATCTGATTCGAGCCTGTGAGGACAGCCTACGTCGATTAAACACAGATTACATCGATCTCTATCAAGTTCATGGTTTCGATGCTCTAACTCCACTAGAAGAAACACTTCGCGCCTTAGATTCACTTGTACGTAGTGGCAAAGTTCGCTACATTGGCTGCTCTAATTATTCAGCTTGGCATTTAATGAAGGCGCTGTCTGTATCAGAGCGTTTGAACTTGGAGCGCTATGTGTCACAACAGGTTTATTACTCACTTGTGGCGCGAGAGTTGGAATTTGAACTAATTCCTCTAGGTTTAGATCAAGGTGTGGGTATCTTAGTGTGGAGTCCGCTTGCTTTTGGTTTCCTCTCAGGTAAGTATCGTCGTGGTCAGCCCCCTCCGGTTGGGACGCGACGAGCAAAAATCGATGATATTGGCACTGTCAGTGACGTGGAAAAGGGATACGACATTGTGGAAGTTCTGCATGAAGTGGCTAATAATCGTGGTGTCAGTGTTGCTCAAGTTGCGCTCAACTGGCTGTTACGTCAGTCTGGTATTACATCCGTTATTATCGGAGCGCGGAATGAACAACAACTTCGAGACAACCTTGGCGCTGCTCAGTGGGAGCTAACACCAGAGGAAGTAAACCGACTCAATCAGGTTAGCGCGATCGCGCCAATCTATCCTTACTGGCATCAGCGTAAGTTCGGGGCTGAACGCATTCCACAATAAAAATATCCCAGTTGCGATCGCATGAAGGCAGTGAGCTTGATGCGATCACTTTCTGTAACATCTGCGATTCAACACTCACATTTCCCGTAACATTGCCATATCCTGTCTTGAGAACAGCGAACACTACAGCTTTGCAGTGATTGGATTGCTAGTGATAAAGCAATTAATCTATGGCGCTACTTTTTCTTTAAACTGTAACAAGCAGAGAATGCAGGCACAATGGTAGCTGGAATTGTCATTGGCTCACTGGTTTTCGGATTACGCCCTTCGCGTTCTGAGCGATGCCTACGGCGGCAAGCTACGCGTCGCTCGAATGACCCAAACCCTATGAGCGTTACCTTTTCACCATTAGCTACAGCCTCGCGCCAGCGCAAAGTGTCCAAGGTGATTGGTAGCAAACTGCATCTCCCAGCCTTGGGATGTATACTGTTCGGGCAATGCCATCACACCAGCATTATTGACGAGTATGTTCAGCAAACCATTCCATCTGGTAATGAACGCGGCGATCGATGCTCGGTCGGCCAGTTCAAGTGAGGCGACATGAATATTTTGGTTCCCCGTGGTCGTAGTAATGTCAGCCGCAGTCTGTGTTCCAGCATCGGTGTTCCGCACAGCCAATGGTATACTCTTCGTCTCACAGTAGAATTAAACTCATTCACTCTTACGACTATCGCCCAGCACCCTCAGCAGGGGAGCGTTCGTATCGCTCAAATGACCCAATGAGCGCTACCTTATCAGTAGTTTTTTCTCTTATAGCAGCTTTGTAGTGAGAGGATATCAAGCTGGTCTCAATTAGACGCTGTTGCGATCGCCCAATGTGTGCGGAGTAAATTCATCCAATTTCTGTTCTAACTCTTCAATTCGAGCCACAAGGGGAGCCATCATAGCTTCAACTTCGGTAGCAGAATAGCGGATAGGAATGTGTTGAGAACAATTCTCACTCAAAGCTTCGACATGAAATAGAATAGCTCGCTCAACTTTTGCTGGATAGCCAGGGATGCGAAGTCGCTCAATTAAAGCACTATCCCCTTCAACATATTCTGCCTTCCCCCAAACTTTGATACGTCTGCGTTGGCGGTAATCCATCAGGAACAGAAATGCTTTTGCTTCCCCTTCAAGGTTGCCTACGGTAATGTACTGCACATTCCCAGAAAAATCGGCGAACCCCAGGGTTTTCTCATTCAAGACTTTCAGGAAACCGGGCGCTCCTCCACGAAACTGGATATAGGGATAGCCATTGGAACTGACTGTTCCCAAATAAAACCCATCCAAATGAGCAATAAATTCGGCAATTTCTAGTGTAATTGAATCATTGGCAGGACCATTCGCAATATAGCGTTCATAGGTTTGCCGTGATCCCCGTTGTGACTGGGCGGCTTCAACTTCAGGAGTAAAAGCAATTTCTCCAAATTTGCGTGGCATAGTGCGCTCCTAAACTCCAGCAGGTTCTTCAATACCAATCATTCCAATAAAACCGGGGAGATGCTTGAGCCGTTCAATCCACGCTTGAACATGAGCATAGGGTTCGAGAGAAATCTTACCATCGTTCGCAAGGGCGATGTATGGAAAAACAGCAACATCGGCAATCGTAGGATGTCCCAACTCTAGCCATTCACCTTCTGCTAAATGATTATTAAGTTGTGTGAGTATAAACTCTGATTTTTGATTTACTCGTTCTAGATTGATGTCAGTAGCTTTGAACAGGTGATATAAACGTGCCGATTCAGGGCCAAGCCGAACTTCTCCCGCAGTTGTAGATAACCAGCGAATTACACGACTCATCGGCTCTGGCTCCAGAGGCAACCACCCTTCCGTGCCATACTGTCGAGCTAAATAAACTAGAATTGCTTGAGCATCTGCCAATATAGTATTTCCATCAACCAAAACTGGCACTTGACCAAAAGAATTTAGTGCTAAAAATTCTGGCTGTTTGTGCGCTCCTCTAGGCAAATCGACTTTTACCCATTCGTAATCTAAGCCTAATAGCGACAACATTAGTTTTACTTTATAGCTGTTGCCAGAGAGTTCGTGACCGTAAAGCTGAATCATAGATTAATCCTTCATATGAGGTAAGAACGAACAAGCCTAATCACAGAAATTGAGTGGCACTTCCTGTTTCTTTTTTGTACCGTTCGTTCGGTATATGCTCACTGTACCGAACGAACGGTATAATGTCAATATCTACTTTTCTCAACTCTTACAATGCCTAAAGAAACATATATTCCATATCTCATACGGCTGTTTCGCCAATTCGGTTATGATGGGGCAACTCTATCTAAAATTTCTGAAGCTACTAGGCTTGGGAAAGCCAGCCTTTATCATCACTTTCCTGGCGGTAAGGATGAAATGGTTGAGACAGTGCTAGATTTTCTCCAAGAGTGGTTAGCCCAAAACATTTTGACAGCACTTACCTCCCAAGGTGATGCGCTAACACGATTACAGAGGATGTGCGAGCGCCTGAGCGAACTTTATGAAGGAGGACATCAACCCTGTATGTCTGCCATTTTATTAATGGGTTCAGCCCGTGATATCTTTCACACTAGAGTTAATGCTTTATTCTGTGTTTGGATTAATGCGATTGCCAATGTTTTAATCGAAGGTGGTATGGATGAAGAACTCGCCAAATATCGAGGGGAAGATGCAGTGATTGCTATTCAAGGTTCCCTAATTTTGTCACAAGGGTTGAATGATCCATCTCCTTTTATGCGTGTTATTAAACAACTACCTAGACAACTTTGTACTCCAAAGCCAGAGTTACAAAAAGACGATTAATACTGACACGTTGGATGCTAGGCATATTGGCAGCAACGTCTACAATATTCACCTTGGGCAGCAGACAGCAGCATCGAATAATTCAATTCCATCGCTTTCACTAAACAGAGCGATGTCTACTTTAAGGGGCTGCGCCTACGCACCCTTACTCTATCCCCAGGTTTCCCTCAAGCAGCATACGAAAGTTAACAATGCACACCTACTGCTGTGGTGACTTTGAATTAAGGGGTACAGCCAGTTGAGTTTCAGGAGAGCATCTACTGTAGTCGGACGGTTAATCTACAGTCTGCGCTTTTTTCATGCGATTTCTACGGCTTTACCCAAGGTTTTCTAACATAGCGACCAGCAATCGAATAGGCTTCTATAATCAATCACCTTTTAAGAGGAACTTGTGTGAAGCTGTAAGAGAGTGAAGAATTAAACTTTCTTCTACTAATCAGTTCTAACTTACATAATTGTAAATATGCCTTCAATTTCCTACAACCGCACCGATAGCCAGCAACCACAAAGCATTACCATTGAAGGTTATGTTGTTCGCCCCGGATTACACATTCTCACTTACCAGCAACTCAAGTTGCTACGGGAGCAAACACAGCATCATTCTCAGCTTGAACATTTAATTAGCCAAGGTGTGATTAAGTTGACTGGTTAATGGTTGGTCGCCAGCACAAAAATCCTAACTCGCTACATCTAATTCCACTATTGCTGGCTGTTGTTCCTTCTTGACAGCACCTAGTGACTCAATAAAAGCGTCGATTGCCTTGGCTGCTGACTGCTTACCTGTTTTAAATTGGGAAAGGATATTTTCGCGTATTGCTGAATAATCTGGTATGACTTGCTGCTCAACAGAGATAGTCTCTTGCTTTGGTAGGGCAACTCCACCATTACGCTCATCTATTAAACCCTTTATCTGAGCGATCGCTTCGGCTAATTCCTGCCTAATCACCTGTTTTATCTCTTCCCCATCAGGTGTAGACGCAGCTAAAGCATTTACTTCCTGTTTAACTATTTGCTTAATTTCATCACCATTAGATAATGCCAGCCCAGCTTTTGTCTGACCCAAGATTCCCTGGAGCAATCTTGTTGCTGTATGATTTAATGACTCATTCTCGGAAATCTGCATTGCCGATAAAGCTTTGATTTCTGCATCAGTTAACCCAATGGAAATTGTTACCTTAGCCATACTTTTAACACCTGTAAATACTAAACTCTACATCGCTATTTTGGGGTTACATTGTTTGCATACAGTGCTTTTATCGCCTGATCACAAATGCTGTATAAACAACTTATCAATGACCCAATTATTAAACTTTGCCCTGTGAGCAACTTTTACCCTCGATTCTTTAATCTAGCTTCAAATCAATCAAGTTGCCATTACTTCAATTCTAACCCGCGCTTCACCTGCTTTTATATGAACAGCAGAGCTACAACTGGCAAACTCCGACATTTAAGAAGCTGTATGAAGTTATACGCTAAAAAGCTTATAATAGCTATATTACGAAACTTCTGGATTAGCATAGTAGAATATGACATTGAAAAACACTTTTGGTGAATATAGTTTCGTCACTAAACTAGACGTTACTAATCTTGAAGCTAGTGCCGAGTGGTACAAGTCTAAGCTTGGGTTAGTTCCTCAAGAAAAATATGACACACCTAACTGGAGACAGTTTAGTTTTCCTGATATTCCACGCTTTGCAATCGGATTGAATTTGAGTAACTCAGTTGAACCAGGTAATACCGTTAATACCTTTGTTGTCAACGATATAGTTACTGCTCGTCAAAGCTTGACTGAAAAAGGAGTCTCAGTTGGGCCAATTACAGATGTCGGTCACGGAGTTAAATTATCTACCTTCAAGGATATTGACGGAAATTTGTTAGGGCTTCGGCAAAATCCGCAGTCTTAACCTGGATTTGCAGCTAAATCGGGGAATTAGCCAGCGATAGAATTGCTATATCACTGATGTAACTGTTGTTAAAGCTTGTTTTTATGCAGTTTCTATCAATAAATTTTTCCCAAATTGGTTACATATTTTTCTTCGAGTTTTTTTTCAAATGTTTTGATTCTCTGGGAATTTTTGAGTATCTATAACCAATTGATTTAGCTCTTCTTGCATTTGGTTATGAACTAATTCATAACAATCATTCACATAATTACGATCCTTAGCTGCATCTTGACCATATCTTTCAAAAGTAATTGGACGACATACACGAGTATGAATCTGCACAGGTAGAGGAATATTAGGTAGAGGTCCAATAGACAAGCCCCAAGGTAAACCTAAATAAATTGGGAAAATTCCTGGGTCTATTTGATAAAGCCACGGCAATCCTAACTCATGTAGTTGTTTGACTAAATCATAGCAATCACATAAAACAATCAACGTATCATGAGCGCCTACAGAAATCACTGGAATAATTGGAACTTCTTGTTTTAAAGCCAGCTTGACAAAGACCTTATTACCAGCAAAATTAATTTTATAGCGTTGGCTGTGAGTCCGAAACATATCATATTGTCCTCCCGGATACACCAGAACGCTAGCCCCCATCTCAAAAGCTGCACTAGCCATCTTTGGATGTGCAACAATGGCTCCAACTTTCTGAGCTAATCGGGCTATCTCTGGACTCACTTTACAAGCATAAGGGTGCATTAGACCATACACCAAACGCTCTGTTCCAAATCTAGAAAACCAATCATACATCATCATTACTAAATCTGGAGAAGCCATTCCGCCATTATGGGAACCAACCAGTAGTACTTTTCCTTCTGTTGGTATGTGATGCCATCCATCAGTTTTTACTTGAAAATAGTAACGGTAAAACCATGACCATATAGGCATCAGTAATTCAATCAAATTAACATCTCGCTCTGTTAAAGACCATTGAATTTTATCGGCTTGCTTTTTTGTGACGTTGGGCTTCGCTGCTACAGCATCCACTAGTTCGCCTTTGTTCATAAGTCACCTTGCAAATAAAGGAAATCTAGCATCACTACCTTTTATTAAGAAAGGGAAAAAGGAATAAATTTCTAGCAACACATGAAAATTAACAATGCTCAGAAAGCGTGAGCGCTCACATCTGCAATCAGTCAAATTCTAGCTAACTTTCTTTTGAGCAAATAGTGACAACTGTCCAGGAGAAATATTTCCGCGTCCAAATCGATGGTAGTAAAGGTGACAGCCACTGCACAGGCAAGCCAGGTTCTCCAGCCGATTGTCACTAGGGTCACAATTCCAGTGATGTACCTGAAGTGTATGAGCTTTGCGCTGAGATTTTGTCCAATCAAGAGGTTTTTCCCCAGGACGTAAGCAGACCTTACCACATTTAGTACAACGCCAATCACAGTCAGCTTTTAGCGCTGTTGCAATTTCTTTCCAATTATCTGGATATACACCCTGACTCATGACGATGTATTTTTGCAATCTATAATGACTTATCAATCAATAAAGCTTATCTTAAAATCGACTAAGTTAAAAGCAGGTGTTGCCACAATAATTTTTCGCAAATTCAGAAGTTAGCTGATAAAAATTATGCAAAAAATTCATATTTATGCACAGCAGGGAGATATTGCAGGAGTCGCACGTAAAATAGCCAATGGGGTTGATATTGAGCGCGTAGACGAGTATTCTCAGCAAACACCATTAATGTGTGCGGTTAGTAGCCCCAATGCAGGTGTTGATATGATTCGCTTCCTCTTGGAACATGGCGCTAATGTGAATGCTGTTCAACAACAATCTCAAAATACCGTACTTGGGTTGGCTGTGCAGTCAGGAAATCTAGATAAAATCCAACTGATTCTGGATGCTGGAGCGGATATTAACTATCAAAGCCTAGACGGATATGATGTCTTAATCAATGCCATGCATGGTCGAGATATTTTGCAAGATCAAAACTTAATATCAACTTTGAATTTACTCATCTCTAGAGGTACTGCTGTCAATGGCATGAGTAGCTATGGTGAGTCTGCAATCAAAGTAGCTGCTCATCTTGGGAGATTTGATGCTGTCAAATTATTATTGAATGCGGGTGCTAACCCAGAGCAACTGGGATGGACAGAATTAATGCACGCTATAGTTTTTGGGAGCTTAGAGCAAGTATTGTTATTGCTAGAGCAAGGAGCAGATCAAGATGTGCGTGATTGTTGGCATAGAACCCCTTGGTTATTGAGTATTCAGGTGGGTGAACTACCTAAAGCCAAATTACTCCTAGCTGCAAGAGTAAATCACAACGATGTTGGAAACTGCGGAAAAACACCGTTAATGTATGCGATAGAAAATAATAGGCTCGAAGTCCTACAGTGGCTAATTACAGAGGGATTTGATATTGAAGCCACTGATGACTTTAGTAACACTGCGTTAATAATCGCAGCAGAGCATGGTGCTACTGATTGCGTCAAAATTTTACTAGAAGCTGGCGCAAACCCTAGCAGAATCAATAATTGCGATGACAAAGCCATCAAGATAGCTACAAACAAGGAAATTGTTAGAATGTTAATTGCAGTTGGCGAAGATGTGAGCGATATTAACGATGATATGCGGCGATCGCTGACCGGCATTGCCAACAGCGAATTCTCATTATCACAATTATCGCCAAAACAATATTTTGCTGGCAAACATCCGCGCTTTGGTAAAGCTAATCCAGAATTGATGAAAATCCCCTTTTGGCAGGCGATGGTTTGTGAGGGTTGTTCTGCTTATACAGCCAAAAATCTTTTTAATGATAAAGAGAATTGGCAAGATAAAGCATGGTGCTATGATCGATTTGGTAGAACAATTACAGAATTACCAGATGGCAGAATTGTCGAAATTGCTGGTGAGCATGAAGACTACTACGATCCTGATTTTTGTATATATAACGATGTTGTAGTTTATCAAGGTGATGGTAATTTTCAGATTTTCGGTTATCCCAAAGATATTTTCCCGCCAACTGATTTTCATTCAGCTACATTAGTTGGAAAATACATATATATTATTGGTAATTTAGGATATGCCGATGCAAGAATCTATAATGAAACTTCAGTTTATAGATTAGATTGGCATACCTTTAAAATAGAAAGATTAGAAACAACTGGTAATAAACCAGGATGGATTAGTCATCACAAAGCTTACTACAAAGAACAAGATAAAATTTATATTACTGGCGGTAAATTGTGTGTAATGGGTAATGAAAAATCAGAAGATTATATAGAGAACTCGGATGATTACGTCTTAGATTTAGTTAACTTAACTTGGAGTCGCGCTACTATTTAAATATAAATTCTATCTCTGACTACTGGAGTTCATTTAATTTGGTGATATAAAGGTCTTCAGAGAAGGAATTATTATTGCCTCAAACCTTCCAGATGTGGGGTAGGTGCTTGCTATCATCTAAGAGGGTGTTTGAAAAGTGAAAAGGGGTAAAAATTTATGCCAAACGCCGCACCATAATCCGAATCATGGCAAGGTAAATAAAATTCTCCGCAGTTTCCGGTAAAAGCTCATAGTCTTTATTCAACCGCCGACATCCAGTTAGCCAACCGAAAGTACGTTCGACAACCCAACGTTTAGGCAACAAAACAAAGCCTTTGCGTTCACGAGGTCGCAGCACGACTTGTACAACCCATCGGTAAAAATCCATCACCCATTGCATAAAAGGGTTGCCATCGTAACCACCATCAACCCAGGGCGAACGCATCTAAAGTATACGTAGTGACTACTGAAATTGAGAATCAACGAAAAAATCAGTATTTCTGGCTTGATTTATTTTCCAAGGCTCAAAGTGATCGCTAAAATCTTTGTCAATAAGCAGGGTTTAACGAGATTATTTTTACGTCTATTGAGAATAGTCTAGTCTTATTGACATGATGCGGCCGCCCTGACCATCAACCCAGATAAGATTGAGACGTGATACCTTGTCTCCCATCTGTTTAACCTTCTGGAGTACAAGTTTCCCACCAGAGCGTTCATCGACACTAGCCGCACTCACCAACACCCGCAGTATTAGACCCAAAGTATCAACTGTCAAAAATCGCTTGCGTCCTTTGATCTTTTTGCCTGCATCGTATCCAACTTGCTGAGTGACCATGGCCGCAGTTTTCACACTTTGACTATCAATAATTGCTTCTGTTGGGCTGACTGCTCGCTCATTGTTTACTCTCTCCCAGTCTCTAAGTTGATCATGGATACTTACCCATGTTCCATCTTTTCGCCAATTTCTGAAGTATGTGTATACCGTTTGCCAATTTGGCAAGTCTCCCGGTAAGTTTCGCCAAGTACATCAAGAGTGTCAATACATAGAAAATAGCGTTGATTACTCGCCACATCTCTACCACTCTTGGACGACCACCTGTTTTGCCTACTGGAATTAACGGTTCTAATAATTCCCATTGGTCTTGGGTCAGGTTACTGGAGTATGCTTTACTCATTGCTCTCAATGGTGCTGTATCTACTTATTTACAGCTTATGCCCTGATAGCTTTTTTTACTCAACTCCCAACTTTTCAAACATCCTCTTAACGGGAAAAGTCAGTTTGCAAAACCCACTGCAGTTGTTGACTTACGAAGCCAACTGTTGAGTACATCTTGTTGTTCGCTACTCATTTCTACTTGGATACTTGAGCTACGTCCCTGCATCTCTAATTTTTATGCCACCCGACAAAAATATCTTCCTCTATTTCCGACCCTTTTTTATGGCGACCTGTACTTAGGATGAGTTTTTATATGAGGTTTATCTAAAAAAATATTAGTTATATAGGATTGCTATATACATAAAATTCAAACTATTCTTCTTTATAGAAAAGCAAAAAGCCAAAAAAACAAGAAGCTTTAGATTCAATATTTTTTTTTGGTTTATCCTTAAATGGGAGTATAATCAAGACGAACATATTATGTCAAGAAGACTCCTCTATACTTGATAGAGTTACAGCTAATCTCATTAAAACTTATCTATTGACAAAGACTTAAGCGTAGACGTAACTCGTCATTGACATCGCTTTGAATCTTGGAAACTAAACCAAACGAGAAATGCTTATTTTTTCGTTGGTTCTTAATCAATGACACTAAAGAAAATGAAATCCTTGCTAGGTCTGGGTGTAAGGGCGTGGGGGTGTAAAGGAAAACCATAATGCGGATCGACAAGTTTGGCTCTTGATTCAAATCTAATTTTTAACCGTGCAACCCCTACACCCTTCCCCCAAAATCTTGTGAATTATATATTTGCCGAAATCTTAGTGCCATTCGGTTCTTAATCTTGGTTGTGATCGCTTCTCCTGATAGTACCCTTTAGGGTACTATTAATACGAGATTGATAACACTACACTTGATTCATAGGTTTAAAAAAGCATGACTTAGTGGCCATACGGACGCAATGCGCTCGCAAGCTCGGAGTGATTACATGATTCATATTCTAGTTCAGCAACGCCGAATTTAGTATGTATTATCATTTGTCAGTTCTTGTTAAGAATGTGTGATCTATCAGGGCAAACATATCTAAAGGTATAACAATCTTTTAATAGCAAGGGTTTTGGCGTTTTTTAATTGAGCCTATTTTTTCGTCAAGCTCCTTATCCAGCAGAGGTTTTAGAAATCCCGTGCGTCCGCCCTGTGTGATCTATCTTTTTGACCTTGAAACTAGCATATTTCAATTGTTTCAGACCCTTTGTCACCCATTCAGATCAGATCGTTAACTCTTGTAATTTTTTTTAATTACATAAATCCCGAAATAAGCTCTAATAATTTTGTAGTATGAAATAGTAGTATATAAATAAAACAAGTGTGTTATATAATTATAAGTATTATATTACAAGATAGTAATATAATGATTTAATTCTAAAACAGTATATGAATACTAAGCTGAGTCTGAGGATATTGCAACATGGCAAGAATGATTGTGGTTACCGAAGTTTCCAACGTTTTTAAGTTTGCTTTTACTCCAAATAATAATTCAGCTATAGAAACATCCTGGGTGCATTTGGCAACAAACCAGAAATATGGGTCATCCAATATATCTGCAATACCTTCTGTAAGCACACTGGGTTTATGAGTAGCTAAAGTTACATTATTTATTAATCACTGTTTAAAGCGCAAAAGTTAAGGAGATATCGTCAATGAAGATATGCATTGCAGCAGAAACTAGTTTTATGGCACAGACAAGCGTAAACTTTCTTTTAAGATGGCTTGAGGAGGGGCAGAAGAATGCCAGAGAAATAGTCGTTATGTGCTACATAAATCAGCCAGACATTAACTCTGATGAAAAAGAAGTATCCGATGCTAAAACTCCCATTCCTTTTACAAGTGAAGCTGAATTCAGGAAAATTTTTCATCCCCTCGAACAGTTTGGTACTCTTAGCTATGTCAATACTATAAATAGTATACATGAGTATATTCAAGACTCTGATTTACTGGTAGTGAGTGATCATTATCAGAATCTATTAAAGAAAGTTTTTTTAGAGAGCATGAGTGACTATATTCTACAAGAAACTTTCTGTCCTGTAATGGTGATTCCTGGCTCAACTCGTCTAACAATGCAGAAAGCTAAAACAGTTATTAGGGAATTGGACTATCAGATATAGAATCGAATGGCACTAAATTAAAATATAGCCCTTGCCCTGGCTGCTTCCTAGTCTCCAGACTAAGAGTTGGTGACGAAACAACCTTCCTTCTTTTTAATTAGAAATGCTTTCTCAATAAGCTTTTTAGGCGGCAAGTTGTAAAAGTTGTTTCTTGACAGGCTCTAAGAACACATTTTAGGAGGCTCAAACTTCTCTTTATTGACGAGAATTTCTGCCTCTGGGAGTACATAGTCTTAAAACTGAGAACAAGACTACACAAGCTTTTGGGCTTTTCTTAGCGCCATTCGATATACAGTTATCAGTCAATTTTTTCCTTCAAAATTCGTGATAAATCCGAGTTTAACTAATATGATGAACAAAACTTTGATTGAGCCTCACGGAGGCAAGCTTGTTGATTGCTACTTATATGGCAAAGAGGGTGAAATCGCCCTAGAAAATGCTCATAGTTTGCCACGTTTGATTCTTAGCGAGCGTAATCTTGCAGACCTTGAGTGTATTGTTACAGGAGTGTACAGCCCCCTTGATGGTTTTGTTGGCGAACGGGAATATCACACGATAGTCAAGGATATGCGATTAAGTAGTGGTCTTGCTTGGAGCATTCCTGTAACTCTGCAAATTCCTGAGTCAATTGCTGACAACTACAAGCTAGATAATGAAATTGCCTTATCTCATTCCAATGGTGAGATTCTGGCAGTAATGATCATAACTAGCAAGTTTAAACCCGATCAGGATCTTGAGGCTGAGAAAATCTATCTTACTAGTGAAGATTCACATCCTGGAGTACAAGCTTTACGTGCAGAAGGAAAAGTTTATCTAGGTGGTTCAATCAAATTAGTCAACTCAATCCCTCACAAGGAATTTTTAGACTACCGTCTTACTCCAAAGACTACTAGATATCAATTTCAACAACGCCAGTGGAATACTATTGCAGCTTTCCAAACTCGTAACCCTATCCACCGTGCCCATGAGTACATTACTAAAATTGCTTTGGAAGTTATAGATGGTTTGTTCATTAACCCGCTAGTGGGTACGACAAAGTCTGATGACATTCCAGCAAGTGTACGGATGCAGTGCTACGAAGTTTTGATGAGCAAATATTATCCTCAAAACCGTGTGCTCTTAGGTGTATTTCCAGCAGCAATGCGTTATGCAGGTCCTAGAGAAGCGATTATGCACGCAATCGCTCGTCAGAATTACGGCTGCACCCACTTTATTGTCGGGCGAGATCATGCAGGAGTGGGATCTTACTATGGCACTTACGATGCACAGTACATCTTTAGTGAGTTTACATCAGAGGAGTTAAGAATTACCCCTTTGAACTTTGAACATGCTTTTTACTGCACTCGTACCCAATCAATGGCAACTGCTAAAACCAGCCCTAGCAATTCTGAAGAACGAATACACCTATCAGGTACTAAAGTACGTGAGATGCTCAAGAATGGGAAAACCCCACCTCCAGAGTTTTCCCGACCGGAGGTTGCTGAGATTTTGGTTAAACATATGAGTGAAGCTAAAGCCTAGTTGTTCTGAAAGACTTGAGTGAATTTTACCAGCCCCAGGAATTAACTTGCCCACAGCAAATGATCAATATTAGAAAAATCTCAAGTTCTAGCTCACAGATTGGGTAGCCAATATCCTATTGCATCTTGGTTAGGAAGTACAAATAAATTTCACAATCAACTGACAAGAAGAGTTTTATGAGCGACATCAAAACAACGGATCAATCTGCTCCATCCCGAAACAAAAACCGTAAGCCTTCCAAAGTTGAAGGTCTTAAAGAACGTAGTAATTTTTTACGTGAACCTGTTGCTAGTGAACTACTTCAGGAGACAACTCACTTTAGCGAAGATGCGGTACAAATTCTTAAGTTTCACGGTTCTTATCAGCAGGACAACCGAGACAACCGCGTAAAGGGACAGGAAAAAGATTACCAGTTCATGCTGCGAACTACCAGTCCAGGTGGCTTTATTCCGCCACAATTGTATCTAACTATAGACAAGCTAGCTGATGAATATGGCAACCATACAATGCGTGTAACTACCCGTCAAGGGTTTCAGTTACACGGGATTTTAAAGAAGAATCTCAAAGCCGCGATCGCTGGTATGGTCAAAAGTATGGGTTCGACGTTATCGGCTTGCGGTGATGTCAATCGTAACGTCATGGCTCCCCCAGCCCCCTTTAAGAACCGTCCAGAGTATCAGTATGCGATTGAATATGCCAAAAATATCTCTGACTTGCTCAAACCCCAAACCGGCGCATATTACGATATTTGGCTGGATGGAGAAAAAATAATTAGTGCCGAAGAAAAGCCAGAAGTTAAGGCAGCACGGCAAACCAATGGTAAGGGATCGATTGTTCATGATAACCCAGAGCCAATTTATGGCACTCACTACATGCCGCGCAAATTCAAAGTTTGCGTGACGGTTCCCGGTGATAATTCCATTGATTTGTATACCCAAGACCTCACCTTGGTGGTAATGACCGATAATGAAAGCAAACTAGAAGGATTTAACGTCTTTGCGGGTGGGGGTTTAGGAAAAACACATAACAAAGAAGAAACCTTTGCTCGGATGGCTGATCCGATTTGCTATGTAACGAAAGATGACGTTTACGAGATAGTTAAAGCAGTTGTCGCGACTCAAAGAGATTATGGCGATCGCATTGACCGTCGTCACGCAAGATTAAAATATTTAATCCATGATTGGGGCGTTGATAAGTTCCGCTCAAAAGTTGAAGAATACTTTGGCAAATCACTCACACCCTTTAAAGAGCTACCAGAGTGGAAATATCAAGACTTCCTTGGATGGCACGAACAAGGCGATGGTAAGCTGTTTTTAGGCGTTTCCATCGAAAATGGTCGCATTAAAGATGAAGGGCCGTTGCAACTCAAAACTGCACTACGGAAAATTGTCCAGCAATTAAACTTGCCCATCCGTCTGACACCACATCACAATGCAATTCTCTTCGATATTGAATTAAAGGAAAAACAAGTTGTTCAAGAGATTCTTGAGCGTCACGGTGTCGTCACAGAGCCTAGTAAAATAGACTCCTTGGTGCGTTATGCGATGGCTTGCCCTGCGATGCCGACTTGCGGTTTGGCAGTCACAGAATCAGAAAGGGCAATACCAGGCATTTTAGAAAGAATTCGCTCGTTGTTAGATAATATAGGTTTAGAAAACGAGCATTTTGTGGTGAGGATGACAGGTTGCCCTAACGGTTGCGCTCGTCCTTACATGGCAGAATTGGGTTTTGTAGGTAGTGCTCCAGAAAGTTACCAAGTATGGCTGGGGGGTTCGCCACATCAAACTAGATTAGCGTTACCTTACATGGAAAGGCTGCACCACAACGACATAGAAACACAGCTAGAGCCGATTTTTGTATTCTTCAAGCAATCGCGGCAAACTGAGGAAAGCTTTGGTGATTTTTGCGCTCGTGTTGGTTTTAATGCCATTAGTGAATTTGTCTCTAGATGGAGGTAAGTTAAATGAAATTAGAAGGCCGCATCTGACATATTTAATAACTGTTTTGAATTAATATCTAAGCTCGACTTTATTCAAAGATGTCTTGTAAATGAGGTTCTTTCAATATTTAGTCAAGATACATGGGACTTTTTGATATAGGCAATATTAAAAAGCCTCAACCGCTAATATTAAAGGATTTCAGAATATACGATGGCACTCTTGACCTACCTCAAATGTAAATAAAGTCGAGTTCCTTACTTAGTACAGTGTGGCAGAAATAACCTTCCAATAGATAAAAAAAGCTGAAAAACCTACTGTAAAGGCTTTTCTTCCTCCTGCCTTCTTGCACTAGTTCATAGCTATCGCGGGTTTAACGTTCTGACTATGCTACTGTCATTTTTTTACATTTTGCCCAGATTTGCACGTATTAATTCAAAATACCCAACTGTATTCAACGTTTGTGAGGCTCCAAACTGCTGTTTTAGAAACTACATTTGAGAGCCTGAACAGTCTGTAAAATTATCAATCAATAGGGAGATTTTATGACAAAGCTTGAGGCATCTTGCATAACAGAACTCGATATTGCCAAACTAGAATTAGAGTACCAAACCAAAAATCCTCAAGATATTCTGAAATTTGCTTTGGAACAGTTTGACAATATTGCTATCTCTTTTAGTGGTGCAGAGGATATTGTTCTCATCGACATGGCATATAGGATAGGGAAGAAGTTTCAAGTTTTCTCTATCGATACAGGTCGTCTTCACCCTGAGACTTACCAATTTTTAGATAGAGTGAGAAAACAATACGGCATGAAGCTAGATGTGGTATTCCCAGAACCCACAGAAGTTGAGTTATTAGTCAGAGAAAAGGGGCTTTTTAGTTTTTATGAGGATGGTCATAAAGAGTGCTGTGCTATTCGTAAAGTAAGCCCGCTACGCCGTAAACTTAGTACTCTCAATGCCTGGATTACAGGGCAACGCCATGATCAAAATCCTGCTACTCGTATTAATGTACCGCTTATCCAAATAGATACAGCTTTCTCAACTAACGATCGTACTTTGATCAAGTTTAACCCTCTAGCTAACTGGAGTTCTGCCCAAGTTTGGCATTATATCGAAGCTAATGATATACCGTATAACCAGTTACATACCAAAGGTTTCATGAGCATTGGCTGTGAACCTTGCACTAGAGCAATTTTACCAAACCAGCATGAGCGTCAAGGACGTTGGTGGTGGGAAGAAGCAGTTGATAAAGAATGCGGCTTTCACAAGATCAACTTATCTCAAAATAGCTCCAATTAATCATTAGCAGGTGAAAAACAGTGAACATAACACTAGTTAAGAAGATTAAGCTAGATGGTACTCCATGCCCAAAATCTGCAAATGTACTTGAAGATCTTGAAAAATTGGGATTATTAGATCGCATAGACGAAATTGTTGCTGTTGATGAACGTGAACAACTTAGTAAAGGATTCATCTTAGCGTTAAAGTACAAAGTAGAGGCGGCACCATTTTTTATTGTCAATAATGATGACGGTTCTAGCCATGTTTATAAAGCTTACTATCGCTTTTTGAAAGAAGTCTTTCATCAAGAAGTCTCGGCAAGCAAAGAGATTTTAGAGATGATAGATCAAAATTTAGACCTAGACTTTATCTAGGTACAAAATACTATCAAAAGCATTGAACCAAAATTTGTTGTGTTACCGAAACTTTGGGTTGTAGAACGAACTTTCGGATGCTGGAATGGCTATCGTCACTAAAGTAAAGATTATGAGCTATTTCCCAACCCGAAGTTAGTGAAGCGATGATCTATACGATAATGATTCGCTCGATGCTACGACGACTAGCGCAGTCAAAATCAGCATCTTCATAATCTTTTAAATAAATACCAATCTGTGCACTATGAATTTAGTAAAAGCTTAACTAATTTATGCAAAATCGCAATTCTCAAGACGATTTTTCTTTCCAGTTCAGACAGTCATTGGAGAAAAATGCATTTGAAGATATCTCAGAAAAGATTGTTGCGGTAATTTTATTTAGTTGTGCTTTAGTTTCGGTTCTAACAACCTTTGGTATTGTCCTAATAATCTTTCAGGAGGCATTTAGTTTTTTCCAAGAAGTTTCTTTTGCCGAATTCTTTCTTGATACTAAATGGACACCTCTATTTGCCGAGAGACATTTTGGCGTTTGGCCCTTGATAGCTGGTACTTTCTTAACTACAGCTATTGCTATGGCGGTTGCTATTCCTTTAGGTTTATCTTCTGCAATTTACTTGAGTGAATATGCTCAACTAAAAGTAACAGCAATTTTACGTCCCGCAGTAGAACTTTTGGCGGGAATACCTACAGTAGTATATGGTTACTTTGCACTGTTATTTCTTACACCATTACTACGGAATATTATTCCTCTAGAAATATTTAATGCCTTGAGCGCAGGGTTAATGATGGGGGTAATGATTACTCCTACTGTTGGTTCTATTAGCTTAGATGCGATTCAAGCTGTTCCACGTTCTTTGCGGGAAGGAGCTTATGCTTTAGGTATTACTAAACTAGAAAGTATTTTTAAAATAGTTCTCCCAGCAGCACTTTCTGGAATTATCGCCTCAATTATTTTGGGTATTTCTCGTGCTGTGGGTGAAACGATGACTGTCCTTATCGCCGCAGGTCAACAACCAAAACTGACACTTAACTTTGCGGAATCAGTAGAAACAATGACAGCTTACATGGCGCAAATTTCTGGTGGGGATAGTCCGCGTGGCAGTCTCAATTTCCAGACTTTATATGCTGTGGGCGCTCTTTTATTTCTAATGACCCTAGCTTTAAATATTGTTAGTTACTGGATTGCTAATTGCTTTAAAGAAAAGTATGAGTAATAGGCATGACGACAAGTTATCAACGAGATGATTCTTTGGATTCAGCGGCAGAATTTACTGAGAATGTTGAGAGTAGGGAGACATTAGGAAAAGTATTTGAAATACTTTTTTTATTAGGGTTGCTGATTGGTATATTTATTTTGGCTTTGCTACTTTTTGATATTTTTCGAGATGGATTAGCTAGATTTTTAACACCCGGCTTTCTAACAGAAACTCCTTCTCGTTTTCCTGACCAAGGTGGCATCCGTCCCGCTATTATCAGTAGTATTCTTTTAGGAATTATTGTAATTTTAGTCACTGTACCAGTTGGTGTTGGAGCAGCTTTATATCTAGAAGAGTATGCACCTAAAGCTTGGTGGACAGCGGTTATTGAGATTAATATCAGCAATCTAGCAGGTGTACCTTCGATTGTCTACGGATTGCTAGGTTTAGGAGTTTTCAATTATTTGCTTGGGTTCGGCCCCGCTTTGGTTTCTGGTGCGTTTACTTTATCTTTGTTGTCCTTACCAGTAATTATTGTGACAGCTAGAGAAGCAATTCGTGCCGTCCCGGATTCCCTGAGAAATGCTTCTTATGGATTAGGTGTCGCTAAATGGCGAACTATCAGCAGTCACGTTTTACCTTATGCTGTTCCTAGTATTTTGACAGGGGTAATTATCTCTGTATCCCGTGCTATTGGTGATGCAGCGTCTCTAATTGTTGTAGGTGCTGTGGGTTTTCTCACCTTTAATCCTGGTTTGTTCCAGAGATTTATGGCATTACCCATTCAAATTTATAGTTACATTACTCGTCCTGAACCAGGTTTTGCTAATGCAGCAGCAGCAACAATTATCGCGTTGTTACTCTTAATTTTAGCTTTAAATGGTGTAGCAATTTATATCCGCCAACGCTTCTCAATACATTAGGTAATTAAATATCTAATTGGATATATTCACGGTTATTAGGAGATACGCTTTCATGACTTATAGTAACAGTAGAAGTAAATTAGATAGTGCTACAATCGACCACGATAATAACGTCTTCAATGTTGAAGGTGTAAAGGTTTATTATGGGGGACTTTTGGCACTTTTAGATGTCTACCTAAAGATTCCTGCAAAACAAATTATTGCTTTTATTGGCCCTTCAGGATGTGGTAAAAGTACCTTACTGCGTTGTTTCAACCGGATGAATGATTTAATCCCTGGAGCTAAAGTTGAGGGTAGACTGAATTACCGCGATCACAATATTTACGATCCTAAGGTAAATTCTGTAAAATTACGCCGCCAAATCGGAATGGTTTTTCAAAGACCGAATCCTTTCCCCAAATCAATATACGAAAATATTTCCTTTGGTCCGCGTGCTAACGGTTATAAAGGTAACATCGATGAATTGGTGGAAGATTCCCTCAGACGCGCTGCTATCTGGGATGAAGTCAAAGACAAACTCAAAGAGAAGGGTACTGCATTATCTGGCGGACAACAGCAACGACTTTGTATTGCTCGTGCAATCGCTATGAAGCCAGATGTATTATTAATGGATGAACCATGTTCTGCTCTTGACCCAATTTCTAGCCGCCAAGTAGAAGAACTCTGCTTAGAACTTAAGCAGCAATACACTATCATTATGGTGACTCACAATATGCAGCAAGCTTTTAGAATCGCAGATTTTACGGCTTTCTTTAATACAGAAATTGACGAGCATGGTAAACGTTGCGGAAAATTAGTTGAGTTTAATTCAACAGTTCAAATGTTCAATTTTCCTCAAACTAAAGAAGCTGAGGATTATATCAGTGGACGGTTTGGCTAAAATAATTCGTAATTCGTAATGAGGGTGGGGAATGCGTTACAGTTCTGTAGGGAAATCTGGGCATCAAAAAGCTCGTCGCACCGATGGTTAAAGCAATGACGTAATCTGATTACGAAAAACATCTTTAGAATTTTGGATAAGCTTAAAATAATTACATTTGCAAGAATATAATTATTTTAGGCACGTCAACTAATTGTAATTTATTTGGAGTTTAATAAGGAAATGAGCTACAGGAATATAGAAAAAAATTTGAGTTCTGCCTTCTGTCCATTAAAAGTTGAATCAAACACAGAAAAAAATAAAAATAAATATTTTGGAAAAGTATACTTAGTCGGTGCAGGTCCCGGAGATCCAGGTTTGTTCACCCTTAAAGGAAAGGTGTTGTTAGAGTGTGCAAATGTAGTAATTTACGATGCTTTGGTCAGCCCAGCAATTTTGATGATGATTAACTCGCAGGCGGAAAAAATTTATGCTGGGAAGCGCAGGGGATACCATTCCTTAAACCAGGATGAGATTACCCAGATGTTGATTGAAAAGGCACTGACTAATGCCGTAGTGGTACGGTTAAAGGGAGGCGACCCGTTCATGTTTGGTCGCGGTGGTGAGGAGATG
Organism: Nostoc sp. FACHB-888; assembly: GCF_014696655.1. Lineage (NCBI taxonomy): Bacteria > Bacillati > Cyanobacteriota > Cyanophyceae > Nostocales > Nostocaceae > Nostoc > Nostoc sp. FACHB-888. The sequence goes on from NZ_JACJQM010000015.1 coordinate 132,423, forward strand.
GAAGAGTTAGTAAAAGCTGGAGTGTCAGTGGAAGTAATTTCTGGCGTGACTTCTGGAATTGCAGCTCCTGCCTATGTAGGGATTCCCTTGACTCATCGGCTTTATAGCTCTTCGGTTACATTTGTCACAGGTCACGAAACATGTGGCAAGTATCGACCATTTGTCAAATGGCGGGCGATCGCTCAAGGCTCAGAAACGATTGTGATTTATATGGGAATTCATAATTTACCTTACATTATTGAACAGATGCACAATGCTGGGCTGAGTTTAGATACTTCCATCGCTTTAGTCCGTTGGGGAACGCGACCAGAGCAGGAAGAATTAATTGGGACTTTAGGAACAATTGTGTCGCAAGTTAAGACAACCGGGTTTGAAGGACCTGCAATTGCTATTATTGGTGCAGTAGTTAATATGCATGCTACCTTATCTAGCTGTCGTCCAGTGGTATTGTCTTAGCTATCCGACGTGCTTTGTATACCAAGTAGACAGCCAAGGCGACAGAGAATTAGACATAAGAGCGCTTATTTTTTCGCTTTTACTTTGGCAGATCCGCTAGTGGTATCTACCAATTTAGTCCGCCGCAAACCTTTCAATTGCTTCAACTGTTGAGACTGTTCTTCCAATCTAATGAAAAGGCGATCACTCACCAGTTCGCACAGATCAAAGATCAACGGTTCTATAATCTCGTAATACACACTGACTCCTTGAGGAGTCCGGGATATAATTCCTACCTGAGTTAGAATTTTCAAATGCTTCGAGACATTTGCTTGTCCCAGCCCTGTGTCTTCTATAATTTCGGTAACATTCTTTGGCCCTGACTGTAGGGAACACAGCACCTGCAAACGGCTGAGTTCTGATAACACTTTGAAATAATCCGCAACTTGAGTTAAGGCAGAGGGAGGTAGAATCATAACTTCAGGAGATTAATTTTAACTCTTCTACTTAAATTTCTTCTATACTATTATATAGTAATATAATGAAGTTATTAAAAATTTAACTTTAGGGCAAGATGTAAAAATTAAACAAGGGTAGGGTTATGACAATTTTACATATTAGCTGACCACCACACTTGGACTTAAAAATTCTCATTAAATAGTTACGTTTAGGAGTTGCAATCATGGCTCGCGTTGTGGTTATTGGTGCTGGATTGGGAGGGCTTCCCTCTGCCTACGAACTGAGACATATATTACCTCGTGAACATCAGGTAACGCTAATTTCTAATCAACCGAAGTTTACCTTTATCCCATCACTACCTTGGGTGGGGTTGGGTTTACGATCACTTGATCACATCCAGTTAGAGTTAGCCAATATCGTTCCTCAGCATGGAATTGAATTCATTCATGATTCAGTCATTGCTATTGATCCGACGTCTCATCAAATTAGGCTAAAGGATCGGACGTTGGACTACGACTATGCAGTTATTGCAACAGGACCGGAACTGGCACTAGATGCTCTGCCAGGATTGGGACCTGAAGGGGGATATACCCAGTCCATTTGCAACCCTCACCATGCCTTATTGGCTCATGAAGCTTGGGAGAAATTCTTACAACAGCCAGGACCGATTGTAGTAGGTGCTGCACCGGGAGCTAGTTGTTTTGGTCCCGCTTATGAGTTTGCATTATTGGCACACCAGGTTTTGAAACGGAAGGGTCTGCGCGATAGTAGTAAGTACCGTTCCCACAATTACGTCCCTATAACCTTTGTCACATCGGAACCCTATGCTGGACATTTAGGGATTAGCGGTATGGGAAATTCTCGCTGGCTCATCCGCAAATTCCTGGCGGATCGGGAAATTGATCTAATGGAAAATACAGCAATTTCTCAGTTTGAACCAGAAGCCGTCCACTTAGTAGATGGACGCATAATTCCTTCTAGGTACACGATGGTCTTGCCTCCCTTCCGGGGACCGCGCTTCTTGCGGGAAGTACCAGGATTGACGGATGCGAAGGGATTTGTGCCTGTATTACCCAGCTATCGTCACCCCAAATTTGACTCTATTTATGCTGTAGGTGTGGTCACTCAACTTAAACCAATAGAACAAACACCAATTCCGATTGGCGTTCCCAAAGTCGGACTAATGACAGAAGAGATGACGCTTTCAGTCGCACATAACATCGCACTGGAGTTAGGTGTAATTTCAGGGTATCAAATCAAGCCAACATTACAAGCAGTTTGCTTTGCTGATTTCGGAAATACTGGGGCGCTTTTCCTTGCAGATCCTCTGTTACCTGACACTGAAGGTAATCGGCACCGCGCCATTATCTATAAAGGAGCTTGGGTGTCATGGATAAAGTCAGCTTTTGAGAAATATTTTTTAACCAAAATGCGATTGGGTTGGACTATTTCCTGGTTTGAGCGATGGGCTTTTCGGGCAATCGGACTGCCGTTGGTGGAGCCTATCCAAACTGATACTAGCCTTGAGGTGATTCACCCAATTCCCTAAGAGAGCAGTCTCACAAGTTCCTTTTAATCTGGAGAGTGTCTAATGGCAGAGTTATTTTCAGCTGAATGGATGAAGGCTTTTGGTGAGAAATGGAATCTAGAACCGGAATTAGCCGATGCTCTTGCCAAAATCCATTTCAATTCCGTGATCGGTTATGGCTTCGAGGGTGAAGCAAATCCGATGGGAGTTATCACAGTTAAAGATGGACGGGTGGTTTCTGCGAATACATATGAGGGGCAAAAGCTGAATTGGGACTTACGTGCAGGTCGACAAGACTGGCATCAGTGGATATCAAGAGGGTTAAACATGATGGGGTTGAGTATGGCGTATATGACCCGCAGACTGCAATTTCAGGTTGGAGACTATACTGCCATGATCAAAGATCCTCGTATGGCAAGACCTTTTGTTAAGTCATTTTCTGTCATGAGCAAAGTTTAAGCATACTTGCAATGCCTAGTTTATCTTGAGAGAATACTTTATGAAATCAAGATCAATTGCTAAAGGAGTTTCAAATCCAACTCTACTAACACCTGCTCAACTGGAATCGTCCCAGAATCAACTATTGGTGATTGATGTGCGGGGTTGGCTGGAATATTGGATGGGACACGTGCCAAAATCGCGACGTTTGAGTCGTGATAGCATTCTTAAAAACATTTCTAAGGATCAGGCGATCGCTATCATATGCCTGTCAGGACACCGGAGCGAAATGGCAGCTCAGTGGCTCGTGACTCAGGGCTACCGTCAGGTCTATAACCTGCAAGGTGGGCTACTAGCATGGCAGAATACAGGGTATCCCGTACAGCGCGGCAACCGTCCCTAATGAAACCTCAGTATTATGAGCATAAAGCTGTTCCTTAAACTGCTCTCACTTAGTGGTCAACAAGACACTGAAGGGATAGAGCAACTATTGCAACTGACGAATTACCGTCTTCTCTACAACACGCTGTCAGTGTTCTCAGCTTCAATTCTTGGAGAGGCTACGCCAACGAGTCCGCGAGCGTCATTATCAATTACGAATTATTTTGATATCTCACCCTTTCACCCTCAAAATCCAATGGAACCTATTCGGATCTTTTGCTTTTCTGATGTTCTCTGTATTTGGGCTTATATTGCTCAGATCCGTCTGGATGAATTGAGAACTACCTTTCAAGACAAGATTGCGATCGAACATCACTTTGTCCCCATCTTTGGTATTGCTCGTGAAAGGTTAAATAGCCGATGGCGAGATCGGGGGGGATTGCAAGGATACAGCGATCATATTCAGGAGGTTGCGAAAAAGTTTGATCACATCTCCGTTCATCCTGATATTTGGATTAAAGTTACACCACCTTCATCCACATCCTGTCATTTATTTCTCCATGCAATTCAACTACTAGAAGCAAAGGGTTTGGTAGAGGAAGCTCAACAGGTATTTGAAAAAATAACCTGGGCATTTCGGAAGGCGTTTTTTACTCAACTGGCAAACGTTTCTGACCGCAAGGTACAATTTGAAATTGCGGAGGAGTTAAGGCTCCCGATCGCCGCTATCCAAGCTCAGATCGATAGTGGTGAAGCATACGCTCAACTATTCAAAGATTTTGAACTGGTCAAAGACTATACGGTTACGGTCAGCCCCACCCTAATTTTCAATGAAGGACGACAAAGACTCAACGGCAATGTAGGTTACCGAGTCATCGAAGCCAATATTCGTGAGTTACTGCATAATCCTTTGGAAGAACAATCTTGGTGTTAGAAATAAGGTGATTTCTGAGAAAGAATTTACCAATGAATCTATAATCACAAACGAACGAGTCAATGATATACCTATGTCTAGTAGTTCGCCAAGTGAACTTTGCAGGGTAAAGGGGAAGGGGGAAGGGGGAAAGGTTTTAAATCACTTACCCTTTACCCTTTACCCAGCCCTTACCCAGCATTTTTGGGTTGGCAGACTACTAGTGGAGCTTGAGTCTTACCATCTTTCCCAACTATGCAAGCAGATTATTCCAAGCAGAATTTTCGAGGACGTTCCTTCAAAAGTCAAAACCTTGAGGGAGCGAACTTTAGCTATGCAGATATCCGAAGCGCTGATTTTAGCGATGCCATCCTTGTAGGTGCAAATTTTAGTCATGCTGAAGCTGGATTGGAAAGGCGGTGGGCTATTTTCTTAGTGCTTATTTCGTGGGTGCTAATGGGTCTATCAGGATTTATCTCATCTATTGCTGGTTTTTTAGTAGCGTCTCTACTATTTTTCACACATAAATCTTATCCATTGATATATCATATCAGTGGCAGAACTGCTATAGTCATATTAGTTATCTTCTTTTCCGTTACAATCTTCCAAGGAATACAACGGGGCTTAATAGTTGGAGTTTTAGCTTTGGCCTTAACAGGAGCCTTTGCGTTAGCCGTAGCCGTAACCGGAGCCTTCGCGGAAATCTTTGTCCTAAACGGAGATTTTGCTATAGCCTCCGGCTTCGCCTTTGCTGGAGCCTTTGCCTTTGCTGGAGCGGTAGTCGTGGCCTTAGCCTTAGCCGTAGCCGGAACCTTAGCCTTAGCCGTAGCCGGAGCCTTAGCCTTAGCCTTAGCCTTCCCCTTAGCCGGAGCCGGAGCCGTAGCCGGAGCCTTTGTTGGCACTTTCCCGGTAACCGGAGCCTTCGCGGAAATCTTCGCCAGCGTCATAGCCGTAGTTATAGTATTATTTGGCATATATATAAGTTGGCGTGCATTGAAGGAAGACCCAAAGCAGGCACTAATTCGCAACATTGCTATTGCTTTTGCAGCTTTTAAAGGGACAAGCTTCCGCAACACAAATTTAACTGATGCTAATTTTACAGAAGCCACCCTCAAAAGTACAGATTTTAGAAAGGCTATTCTAACTCGTACTTACTTCCATAAAACCAATAAACTTGACCGTGTTCGCGCTGGCACAACTTACCTTCAAAATACAAAACTTCGCCAAGTATTAGTTACACAACTAGGGCAAAACAAAAATTTTGACCGTTTAGACCTCCGAGGGATAAATTTTAAAGGAGCTAACCTAACAGATGCCAGCTTTCTTAGCGCAGATTTAAGTAAAGCCAACTTGCAAGACGCAGATTTATCTAGAGCAAAACTAGTACAAACGCAACTTGACGGAACCGACTTTACAGGCGCTACTCTTACTGGGGCATATATTGAAGACTGGGGCATTACCAGTGACACTAAATTTGACGGGGTACGGTGCGAGTACGTTTATATGCGCCTGCCTACGAAAGAAAACCCTGACCCCTATCGCAAGCCTGACAACAGACAGGAGGTGTTCGCTGATGGGGAATTTGGAGATTTTATCAAACCAATCTTCGATACACTTGACCTTTATCATAGCCAAGGAGTTGACCCACGTGCGATCGCCATTTCGTTTAAGCAGTTAGCAGAGAATCACCCTGATGCTGAACTTGAGATTGTGGCAATGGAGAAACGAGGGGAGGATAAATTTCTGCTTCGTGCCAAAACCGCAGTAACTGCTGATAAATCTGAACTGAGTACAGAATATTTTGATACTTACAATGAGATAAAAGCTTTCTCAGAGCAAGAAATTAAATTGCTGTTAACAGAAAAGGATAATAGAATTCATAGTTTAGAAACTATGATAACAACAGCATTAAAGCGTCCTAACTTTTATTCAAATGTAAAACAGGTAGGTTTTATGACTAATAATCTAGGTGGGATTTCTCAAAATATTAGTGGTGGTCAAGTCTATGGTGGAATGCAAGCTGCACAAGGTAACCAAAACCAGCAAACGCAGGAAATTAATGTAGTTGCGCCTGGTGAAAAACAGCTAGCCCAGCAAGATGTAATTCGACTACTAACGCAGATTGAGCAATTGGTTGGAACAAGTCCAGAATTACCAGAAGTAGCCAAGGAAAAGTCACTCAAATATTTAGGAGCTGCTAAGGAAGAAGCTCAAAATCTTGAACCTGATAAACAGCTAGCTGCTGGAAATCTCAAACGGATGGCTGAAACACTTAAAACTACAAGCGAAACTGTAGCATCAACGAAAAGCCTTTGGGAAAATGCCAAACCGTTTTTACAGGAATTACCCGGTTGGTTAGGTGTGGCTAAAGGCTTCTTTGGATTCTAATAAGATAATCCCTCTTTTTAAAAATACTTGACGTAAAGCTTATGTAGAAAGGGTTTGATAAAATGAAGCTTCCTCCTTATCTTGAGATTTGGGGATAAGTTGAAGACCAAAAGCTTGGGCTTTCTTCTGGAGATTTTTGAGGATCAGATCCTGGTATTTTTGCTCATAGTAGTCCATACCAGGGTCAGTACATCGTCCAGCAGTTGTCCAAATTTGATAGAACAAACGAGCCAGGTTGTGTACAGTAGCAGTTATTGCTTTGGGCGCACCCAAGCGAGAACGTAAGCAGCGATAAAATGCACCTAGAGCAGAACGACTGTGAGTCAGAAAAAAAGCCGCCATAGGGACTTCCAAAGAATAAATCATATCATGTCCGGTAAATTACCCATAATTAAGCCGCAACTGTCGGCCACCAGTGAAAATTGGTTAAACCATGTATAAAATTAAGATGTTCCTGAATATTTCTTTATCAACAATGGATTTAACAGCATCCATTGTTCAATACCTCTGCCAAATTAAGAGGGTTCAACGCCTGTAGAAACGTTATGAATACGTCCTAAAGAAGTAAGGTAAGGATTCAGGTGGCAGAGTATTGACAAAGGGAACACTTGAGGGAGAATATCACAAATATGAACCAAAACCTGCCTCAAGAATTAGATCGAGAAAGCTTGAACCAGCTATCGAAAGAAGAACTGGTGGATATCGTCGTTGAGCAGAGTAAGGTAATACGTGACTTACAGAAAATAATCTTAGAACTACAGCAAGAAATAGAACTTTTAAAAGTCAGTAGAGATTTAGACAGTAAAAATTTATCGAAACCACCGTCTGGAGACATCCTGAAAAAAAGCGAAAGCAAAAAAGCACCCCTAGAAGAAGCAAACCACCCGAAAAGAAAAGCAGGGGGGCAACCAGGGCATCAGGGAAAAACGCGTAAAGGTCTTGGCAGAGTAGATCGTTATGAAATCCTACGTCCAAGTGATTGTATTTATTGCGGTCAAAAAGCATTTGCAGCTGTGGCAGTAAAAGTAGAAAGACACTCGGTAGCGCAACTAGTGGAGTGTCCCATCGAAATAGTGGAGTATCAACGCCATACCTGTGTGTGTGAATGCTGTGGAAATATACAAGCAGCCCAGTGGTCACCAGAGATTATCCCAGGGCAAGATTTAGGAATCTCTTTACAGGCGTTTTTAGGATGGGTAAATAATTATGCACATATGCCCTATGAAAAACAGCAAGAAATGTTATGGGAACTAGGGCAAATTGAAATTGGGTTAGGAACGTTAGTGACAACCAATGAACGAATCCAAAAAGCAATTGAACCGAGTGTTAGTGAATTAAGTAGTTGGCTAAAACAGACACAACCTAACATTCATGTGGATGAAACACCTTGGCCTGTCAAAGGAATCAAAGAATGGCTGTGGGTAGTTGCCAATTCTGATTTCTGCCTGTTTACTGCTGCTGACACTCGTTCCAGAGCCGAATTATCAGCCATTTTAGGGACTGAGTATACAGGGGTACTCAGCAGCGATGATTTTAGCGTTTACAATGGCTATCAAGCTGTTGCCCAGCAAAAATGTTTAGCTCATCTACGCCGTCACTTCAAAAAACTAATTATACTTCCAGGTCTTCATAACCAAGCTATTGGTGAAGCGTTTGTTAATTTAATTGATGAAGCTTTTAAGAGCTATGCTCAATGGTTTGAGACTTTTGACTCCTTAACTTACAACGATTGGGTCAATCAATTTAAGTCTAAATTGCACTCCTCACTCAATCAGTGGATTGACAAAGCAGGAGCAAAAGCCGGTCAGCTTTTACGTTCTTTGCGTGATAAAGCAAGTCAATGGTGGTATTTCCTTGACTTCCCCGAAGTTCCTCCTGATAACAATCAGGCCGAACGATCACTTCGTTTGGCTGTGACAAAACGTAAGGTTAGCGGTGGTTCCCGTTCAATGGAGCGGTTTCAGCATAAGCTAATCGGCATTTAAGCTGCAATATAACTTACATTACCTTTGTTTTTGATTTTCCGATGCCACTTAATGACTAACTCGCCTTGATTCAACAAATTA
>NZ_JACJQM010000150.1:0-10441 GCF_014696655.1 Nostoc sp. FACHB-888
ATTGAATATTTTTAGTATTAATGAATAGCCGTTCAGTTGAAAATAAGATAATTTTCAGATTGAAAAATATTTGATTTGTTTTGTTTATCATTCACTCAATTTCTACAATTATTTATGTCATTTTAAAATCTTTCTTAGTTTTTATTAGTAAATAAGATGCGTTCGCCCTGACTGAATAACAGTAATGCCGAGGACGCTGAAATTAGCCACCACTTCAAGGCAAGCTCGAAAATCTGGGTGGCGAACGGTTGCTACTCAAAAGAAGAAGTTGCTGATTTCTTGCACCTCTTCCGCAGAATTCGAGACAATATTCACCAACTTCAGCAAGACCTGAGTATTTCTGGAATCAGCCAGCGCAATATTGCCATCCGCGATCACTTGTTTGCTTTTTCAGTAGCAGAGGATCAGCTGATATTGCTGGAATGCGATCGCATTACGCTTCAAAATGCGGTTCCAAGCGTTATCAAATATTTTGTTAGCCTTGTGCAGAAATTGCCTGGCTACAACCTGTTTCTGTGTCAGGGAGAGGATCAAAAAATTTCCACTTCAATTACAACAATTAAAAATGCGACTCAAAGGGCGGTACGAGCCGATATTTATGCAACCAGCCACGATTGGCAGCAAACAGGTGCTAACTGCTGGGAGGGTAAACGCACCTACAAGGTTGACCCCGATGAAATTCACCTATGTCTTCATCTTGATTGGGATGAGAACGAATTTATTTTCTTCGATGCTCATCACCCAGACCCCAAGCGATGCCCTTGGTTAGACACGGCAGAGTAAAACACATTTTTAAACTTGTGCAAGTCTGAAAAATTATTTTAGGAGCGAACTATGACATTACTCTTAAATCAGTCGCTACTGCTCGAATCCAAATCTTTTAGAACGGAAGCCATCACAAACTTTTCTGACGACAAGGCTTTAGAAATTCTGGCAAAGGCTAAAGCAATTATCTTTGCAGTTTGGGGTGGTAGTGGTTGGGCAACTACCGCACAAATCGCAGAATATTTCGGAACCACGGAGTCATCTGTCAGAGAACTCTTTCGAGTTAATGCCCTGGCTGTCTAACTGGTGTTGTTTGCAGGTAAGCTGAAAAAACATCTACCAGCAGCCATTCATCCGTGATCGAAAAAAAGCCTCGCCACCGCCCACAAAGACATTTTCCGGATGCCAAACGAATAATTGTGAAATGTGAGCGAAATTTGTGTATCCATTGCGACACAAAATTAGTTAGCCTTCCATCTTGGCATATGCGTAAAACCATTCAAACCCTAGAGGGAGTGATATTTGTGGCAGGCAAGGGGAAAAAATGTGCCAACTCTCAATGTGAATATTTTGGTAAACACTACTTAACTTATGGTGTAATGAAATACAGTTTACCTCAAAGTACTTACGGTCTAGATGTGCTGGCATTTATTGGTTGGCAACATGAGCACGAGCATCAACAGTTGGTAGAAATTCAACGGGAATTAAACCAGCGTGGTGTTGAAATTAACGAGAGGAATGTAGGTAAGCTATATCGCCAATTTCTGGCACTGTTGGGTGGTACGATGGCACATACCCAGGAGAAATTAGCTGCCACAGCCCATGAACATGGTGGTTTGATTTGGGCGATTGATGCCTTACAGCCAGAGGGTCACGGGACTTTGCTGTATGTGTTGTACGAGGTATTAACTGGCACACCAGTCAGTGCAGTTTAATTGCCAGAAGCACAAGCAGAACGGTTAATTGAGTGGCTGCAAGCATATAAGGAGTTACCGTACAAAGTGCTAGCAACCTTGTCAGATGGGGAAGAAGCAATCATTGCGGCAATGAATTCGATTTGGCCAACTGCACCACATCAACGTTGTCAGGCACACTTTCTCAACAATTTGAGTGATGAAGTATTGCCATTAGATACAAAGCTACGACAACAATTAAAGGTAGATTTAGATGGATTACCCAAAATACCTGAATACTCGGAAAGACTCCAAGACCCAAGCCAGAAACAGCAGCCAGACAGTAGCCCCTTTTTTCAGCAATCCCCTATTCGTCACGAGACGCAGAGTTAATGGCAGTTGAAGCACAGATTCGCGTTGCTATTCGGGATTGTGTCAATCGCACAAGTCGCAAACCTTTTCAGTGGGGCGGCTTAAGTGGCTATCAACAACTATCAGTGATTGGGCAGATACTACGTAGTTTACCATGCCGAGAAATTGACACAGATTATTTGTCTCTCTTGTCAGTATGGGTTGACCAAGCTTTAAGTAATAGTCATACAGTAGCGTCGGATTTGGAAGCAGCCCACAAATGGTTGCAACGAATTGCCGAATGTTTGCGCTACCCTGAACATCACCATAACAAGGTAATAAATGTAACTGATATTACACAATTTCCCAAATTACCTTTAACAAGCTTTCAAGTCCGGCGCGACATGGAAGAATTATTACAGCAGTTTGTCCCTGACCGTCAACAACATCCCGCACAGTTTGCTCTCAAGAAAAAGTTACAACGACTATGGCATAAATACGGAACTAACTTATTGTACTGTTATGATATCCCTGGCTTGCCGCCAGATAATCTCAAAATTGAGTCTTTGTTCAGCCATTTGCGTCGCCATCAGCGACGAATTAGTGGGCGCAAATCAACTGTTGAATTACGTTATTTTGGAGGCTAAGTTTCCCAATTGCGATTGGATCTGCACTAACCCACCTTATGCGGAGTTTGCTGCACCAATTATCAAGAATGCCTACCAGAAAGCGCGTGTAGGTGTCGCTGCATTTTTGTTAACCAGCTTTCTCGAACCTTGCGATGACCGGGCTGATTTCTTACAGCAGCACCCGCCGTCACTTGTGATAATCATGCCACGCTTTTGTTTTCGTAAGGATAAGAGGGGTAAACGCTGGGCTACTGATAATATCACCATCTCATGCTTAGTTTGGGATAAACGTGCCACCACACAGCGCATTATTGTACGTCCCAAACCAGAAATTATTGGGTTTTACAAGAATCCAGAACAAGCTATTTCACAGGAACGCGCAGAAGAAATCTTAAGAGCGATCGCCGCTTAAGGAGTATGTATGAAACAGATGACACTTTTTGATGAACCAACTATAGTAACACCCGTCACTTATTATCCAGACTTTCTCACAAAGCAAGAAGCAAACGAACTTTATCAACATTGCCAAGAACTGCAATGGCAGCAAAACCTTTCTCAGGATGTTGGGTAAAACTATGCCCGTTCCGCGTCTGGAATGCATTTATGGTGACGAAGGCTGTGATTATCTCTACTCAAAAAGCGTACTACTCAAACCATTACCTTGGACTTCATCGCTGGCCCAACTGCGAGATAGGATTACTGCGGCTACTGGTTACAGCTTCCGCATCGTCATTGGTAATCAGTACAGAAGCGGACAAACAGCATCGGCTGGCATTCTGATAATGAGTCATCAATGGGATTTAACCCAGCAATTGCTTCTATCAGTGTTGGTGCTGTTCGCAAATTTCAGATAAAGCCCATTGGGGGAAAGCCTACTGATTTCTGGTTGGAACACGGCAGTCTGTTAGTCATGCACCCAGGTTGCCAATCTACTCATCTACACCAAGTACCCAAGACCAACAAGTTTGTAACTACACAAATTAATCTGACATTTCGTCCACACATTGGGGGGAAGAGATAACGGCATTAGTGAGGAGTAAACATAACAGATCGATAAATAATTTTGAGGAGTTATATGACAAGTACAGAAATAATCAAACTAGAACAAATGGTTACTAAACATCCTCTAAATTTCTCCAAATCACCATTATGGGATGCTCTCGAATCTCCCCTGCTTGTGAAAAATCTTACGTATATAGCAGCAAAATCCCCGCGATGCTTCTAACAGGCGGGGAAAAATAAACTGTAGATTTTAGTGGCGTGGAGATTAGAAATACGAGTTTACATCAAGAATTGCTACAAAACAGTTGCTGGAGGATTTTATGAGCAAAGTTATAGCAGGTAAATCTCCTAAAAATCATTATACTCCTATATCGAATGCTTTAATTCGTAACCCCGAAATAGATGATGGTACATTCAGATTAATTTGTTGGATGACATCACACACTGAAGGCTGGGAGGTGAATTTCAATAGCATTAAAAACTCATTGGGTTATGGTCGAGACAAATTACGTAAGATTCTCAAAACTGCGGAAACCCAAAATTATTTAGTCAGAAGAAAAATTCGCAATCAAGCTGGATTATTTGATTTTGAATATCACATCTTCAAGGATACCGATTCGGCGATCGCTTTCCGAGAATCCTTGCCACCTATTGAATTGACCAGTGACTTGTTTTTAGGGGGTGGCGCAACCAGGGGGGTCAAAACCGGAGGTGGTCGAACCGGAGGTGGTCGAACCAGAGGTGGTGAATCACCCCCTCTATTAGAAGAACAATATAGAGGAAATCAAAAAGAAAAAAAACATACTCAAGTTGCTCCCCAAATCCAAGAATCATGTGTGTGTGAAGCTGAACAACTAAACCTTGAAGAACCACCTCGTTGGCAGACAATGCCCTGACCTTGAGTTGGAAGCATATTCAACATAACGAGTACTCGAAAGCACGACGTGAACAAATTCAACAAGAGGCAAATGCTGGAGTTTGAAGCGCGTCGCCGAAGACACTGCGCTCTGGGCGATCGCGTGCTACAGTGTGATACGAAAATAAGGGCATAAAAATCTTATGCCCTTATTCTATAATCAATCTAGAACAGCTAGATTGCAGACTTTATTTCATCAAACGAAGTAGGCTGTTCCAGTTAGTGGCAAGAATGCATCTGCCATTACTGACTGCTTACCATTGCTATTAACAACCAAATCTAATAATCCGTTAGCGTTGGGGTCAATGAGCGGTTTACCGACAAAGTTTGGCAGAGTACCAATGATTCTTTGATCAGAAACTGAGGTAATAGATGCAGATTGTCCACCAATGGAAACCTGAGTATTCCCCAAAGTACCGAAGTTCTTACCGCCGATGACAAATGTATTACCACCTACTGCTGGCGCTCTCCAGGGGAATAAATCGTAGACAGTAGGATCTACCACCCCAGGATCGTTAGGAAGTGCAACCGTAATTGAGTTGTCAGTCAAATCAACGCCAACAATTGCACCTCCAGGCCCATGCTTGATATCTAAACCATCTGCAACACCAGTCAGGGTAGTAGTTTGTTGCACCTGAGTGCCATCTGGTGAGAGTTTGATGTTATAGAATTTGCCATTCCATTGCTGGGCAATTAAATTACCTCGCATTTGGTTTTGGAATGTTGTGGCACGGTACTCATCAAGCCCATTAGTTGAAGGAGTAAAAGTTGTCAGTGGAGCTGTATATACTCCTGGAATACTGGGGTCACTTAGCCCATAATAAGTATTCTGGCGATTGTCAGAGCTTCCACGATTTCGATTGGGATGACCGTAGTATTCACCTGCTTTGATCAGATTGAGTTCATCTGGAGCAGAACCGACAGTTGTTGGTTTTTGAGTTGTAGCCGAGGTAGAGATGTCTCCAAATGTTGCGTTATAACCATTCTCTGTGGCATAAAGTAATCCTTGTGTTGTGAAAGCTGCACCAAAGGTATTACGAAGTCCACTAGCGTATACGGAAACATCTACACCAGATTTGACTTTTGCTATATCTCCAAAGACCTGACTATCTGCCGGATTAAAAGTTAATCCACTAGGAATCTCATAACCAGCTGGTAGAGGATTTGGTAGCTCATACTTTATCTGCCCATTGAAGCTAGATTTTGAAATTTCAGCTTTGAGGATAGCAGCTGAGAAAGGAGACTCTGGAACACCGCCTATATTGTCATTGGTAATACCTGCATTAGTATTGCCACCAACATTAATGTATAAATCGCCTTTGTTATCAAACGTTAAAGCATTAATGCCGTGGTCATGGTTGGAAACCGGTAGCCCTGAAACTAAAGATTTCCGTTGCGAAAAATTAGCTCCTTCGAGTATTGAAATTTCACCACTATAAGGAGAAAGTTCAGTTTTAGGAAAGCCTTTACCATCATTATTGGCATATAGCTTACTATGAGCAACATAAATACTTGGGGCACCAGAGGTATCGTAAGGGTTAAAAGCGATCCCTAATATTTGCTTATTATCTAGGTTCTTGATAGTGGTGATTGTTTGGGTAGCAGTAATGTTGTAGTTCTGATCAAAGGTGTATGCTTTGATTTCACCACTGTAAGTGCCCACATAAAACCTACCATCTGGGCCCCAAGCTCCGACCGTAGGAAAACTAACTGTAGCTACTGTTTTCTTGTCAAAGCTGATAGCAACGATGTCATTGTCGATGATGTCAACAGCAAGATTTGGAACAGTAAGATTTTTGTAGCTGTTATCTGTAGTAGTGATCGTGTGAGTAATGTTGGCTGTTTGGGCACCTTCTGCCACATTATCGTTCACTGCACTGATACTGACTGTTTGAGCAACATTCCAGTTAGCAGCAGTGAAGGTCAAACTAGTCTTGTTGGCGCTGATCTGATTGCCAGGTACAAGATTAATCGTCACATCCTCTGTGGGTTGGCTATTGAGAACTAAGGAGTAAGTATCACTAGCGCCTCCTTCCGTGACCTCAGTTTTGCCTTCTGTTTGTTGCAAAACTACTTGTGGCCCAGTCAATGCAATGACTTCAATACCTGTGATACTAGCGTTGTCAACGCTGGCTGCGAAATCAATGTTGAGGATGCCATCAGTCACAGTCTGGGTTGGGGCAGATAGAACCAAGGCAGAGTTATTACCTGTGAAGAAGGCATTTTTGGATTTGGCAAAAATGTCTATGTCATCAAAAACTTTCTGACCTTCTAGAGAAACATCAAATATCCTCTCATTAAAGTCAGTCCAGTAAATTTCTGTAAAGTGTAGATTTACGGCATAGTTGCCGTTCGCTACTGGAATTTGATAAGCCAAGTTTTTGCCATAACGCTCAGTTTGATACACAGCGTCGTCTTCCGTCTTGCCGATTGGAGCAGCAGTGGAATAGGTGTTGCTTGTTCCTACGAAATACTTATCTGCTTCCCAAACTTGGCCTTTGGTATCGGTATAAGATTTAGTTGAGCCTGTATCGATCCGAATGGCTTTGCCTGTGGCTGGAGAACTATCGTTGTCAATAACACTAACAGCAACATTAGGAATGCTAAGAGTTTTGTAATTGTTATCTGTAGTGGTAATGGTGTGACTAATATTTACTGTTTGAGTTCCCTCTACTAAGCTATCGTCAACAGCTTTAACAGTAACAGCTTGGGCTATATTCCAGTTATCAGGTGTGAAGATTAGGCTGGGCTTATCTAGGGTAATTTGATTACCAGCTGCTAAGTTAATCGTTACATTGCTTGTAGGTTTGGTATTCAAAACTAACGAGTAACTATCACCAGTAGCTGCTCCTTCGGTAACCGCAGTATTACCGCCAGTCTCTTGCACAATTACCTTTGGCCCAGTCGCACTCACAGGGATGATTTCAATAGCCGAGACTTTAGCATTGTCTTTATTAGCCAAGAAATTCAAATTCAGTGTGCCATCTTTGACGTTAACATTAAAGGACTTGTCCAGAGCAATGTTTTTACCGCCAGCTTGGGCAAAAATATCTAGGTCATCAACTACTAGCTGATTCTCTGCACTGACATCAAAGATGCGCTGACCTGCGGCATTCCAGTATATTTCTGCAAACTGGAGTTTGACTGTGTAGTCTCCGTTGAGTACTGGAATCGCATAGTCCAGGTTACTCAACCAACGCTCTGTTTGATAAAGTGGGTCTGTGACAGTACTGGCGATCGCTGTTATGGTGGAATAAACATTGCCACCAACGAAATACTGATCTGCGCTCCAAACTTGACCTAAGCTATCGGTGTACGCTCCACCTCCGGCATTGATCCGAATTGCATTGGGTTTGAGTGGAGTACCTGAATCAGGTAGAGGTGCAGCGTTAGGTTGATAATCTAAAATCTGCACGACAGATGGTAAGCTTGTCGTTCCATCGGCGGCTTTAGTTACCGCAAGGATATGGTTCAATCCTCCATCCGTTTGAGAACGTGTAAGGGTTATCGGAATATCGACAAAACCCCCTGCCCCAATCGTGGCAGACTTTTCATTAACAGCGATCGCTGAGTTGGCTTCAAAAGGATCTAGATCAAAGCCACCGCCGTTATTTTTAAATAAGCCAGCCTCCATCACTAGTAAGTTAACTGAAGTCCCTGGAGTACCGCTGACTTTAACTGTTTGGTTGGCATTTGAAACAGTTGTGGGTGCAGTTGAGGCTAGACCCAAAACCTGAATTGTTGGTTGGGTAGGTGCATTTGCTTGAATAACAACCTGTGAGCCATCTAAACTATTGGGAATTCTATAAGTCTTTCCTGTGTAACTGGTACTATCAGAGAAATCGACTGTGAGCGTTGTACCTGTTAGTTCTAGACCAGAAACACTTCCTGACTCATTTGGCCCGGGAGCAGGTAAACCTTTGATACTGGTTGGGTCAACATTTACAGAAAAAGTGAATGTTTTACCTGGATCGAAGCTGTTAAAAGTGATTTCTACAGCATCAAAGCCACCGTCACGAGCTTTGAGGAACTTGAAAGCAGCAAATCCTGTTCCGCCTTCACTATCTACTGTGAAGTTCTTCGCTACAAGGTCACCAGCAGTTCCCGAAGGATCAAAGACTAAATCTGGAAGAATACTAGTGCTGAGGTCAATTACTACTTTGTTTATTTTTTCTTGAGATGTGGAATTATTAACAATCTTAAAAGAGCCGGAATTATAGGTACTGGCATTGATGCTATTGGCATTTGCATCATCGATGAAAAAAGAAGCTTTAGCAACCATGATGTTCTACCTACGAGTAATTGCTTACTCAATCTCACGTAAAAGACATACTTCGCACAAGGGTTTATATAAATTTATGATGTTTTTTATTTAAAAAATATATGAATTTTTTTTGACCATTATATTAATCAAATACTTATAAAAATTCCATAAAACTAGATAAATATTTTATGTAGTTTTTATTAACTTACCGTAAGCATTTAATCAATTTATAGTAAAGTTGTAGATGCTGGAGAATTAGCAACACAAATTTTTTAACCAATCGGGTTGGAATTTCTGTAACAGCACCAATTTATATAAAACGACAACAATAATTTGCATTTACTTTAGAAGCGATCGCTAGTTTTAGTCCTGCAAAATCAGCTTTTGTTATTGAACTATCTTCAGTTTTCGGTTTGGTGCTATAGGTAGACTTTGGCTCAAATGCTTTTTCCTGCTGAAAACTCCAGTATCCAAAAATTGTACTAATTTCCTGTGCCTCTGGGCGATAAACCAATACAGTTGAAATCAGCCTGCTTTTTCGTAACTGTTCCCTTGCCTTCACAGAGGAACTTTCTTAACTGAACCACATTGAGCTAATTGCGATCGCTATTGTATTGGTTAATATACAACCAAAACAATTCACGCATGTCAATCTCATGAAATGGTTAAGGGAATCCCGTTATCTTTGGGTTTTAAATTGAGAATAAATGGAACAGCTTTCAATACCCAATCGGACACGGGTGTATAATTAGCAGCTTCTTCTCCAAAGCTAATAGAAAGCATATCTGTATGAATAATCCCCGTATTGAGGGGTATAGCTGCCATACCAATTGGCAATTATTGTGCCAAAGAACGAGTTAACAAAGTCGCAAGTCGCAAGTGAAGAACTCTCAAACGGTTCAGTTTAAGTCCCAGGCTTCTATCAAGCCGCAAGTATGTTAGGCGGGGTCCAAATCAAATCCCCGTTACAAAACTTACTTGCGACTTGCGACTTGTCACTTGCGACTTGGAGTTAATCCTTCTATTGCCCACTTAGAAGCACAATATGGTGCAACTTAGGCCCAAGTCGAACGTCCCCAGCCAGAACTAAAGTTAACAATAATACCCCGTTTCTTTTTCACCATTGCTGGTACGAAATGGCGAATTATATTCGCTACTCCTTTGATATTGATGTCTATAAGATCCGAAAATTCTTCAGATGGTATTTCCCACAAAGGTGCTGGATAATTGGTAATTGCCGCATTATTTATCACTATATCTGGCGGTGAATATTTTTGAAGTACGTCTTGGGCCCATTTTTTTACAAGTTGTTCATTTGCCACATTTACAGATGTGAAATCATTGGGCGCACTAAACTTTTGGCGTATTTTATCAATAGCATCTGATGAACGGGTGCAACCAATAACAGTATGCCCCTGTTGAATAAAACCCTGGGTCATCGCATAACCTAAACCTTTGCTTATGCCTGTAATTAGGATGAGCTTACTCATATTTTTTTATTATTCCTGCTCTGAATCAATAATTCGTGGGAAAAAATAACCACTACCTCCAGGGCAAACGCATCTAAATATTGACGAGCCTGAATCAGTATGAAATACACCAAGACTCAAACTACATAAGG
>NZ_JACJQM010000151.1:0-10078 GCF_014696655.1 Nostoc sp. FACHB-888
GGCTGCCGACGGCAGCCCCTTCATTCCCCTCTAAAATGATTATCATTATTGGTAATGGAATAGTTTATTTTCTGGAAGTCCCTTAACAGGAATAGAGCCATCTGGTTTAGGATTGTCAAAAAATCCCAATACAGGAGAAATTGATTGGCGCAATCAAGCACAGGTGAGCCACCAGTTAGCAGAAGTTATAGATAAAATGGTGCGTTACGACTTCAGGCAAAGATACCAGTCAGCTACAGAAGTGTTAAGGGATTTAGAACTCTTGACAACAACAAAAATAATTCCTGGATCATTTTCTCAGCAAACAAAGAAACCTCACAGGCTTTTTTTAGTTACAGCATTAATTGCTTTGATTTTTGTCCTGACAGGAATAGCATTAATAAAATTTAATCCAAAATTTCCTAAACCTGAGCATCCCTTACCTACACGAAGTAGCTAATTTGACTAGGATAGCTAAATACGATTGCTGGAGTTTGAATCTAGTTTTTTCACGTCGCGCATCTCGGTTACTGACCTTGCTGAACTAACAAAAGAGCAAGTCTGGGCAAGTATGAAAATTCGCCGCAACGGTCAAGCATCTGTGCTGACCGACGAACAACTGGAAGAATTGATGAGCGTTTTTTCACGATCTGATAAATTGCTCTTTGGCATTTGCTATTACACATCATGCCGCATAAGTGAGGCACTTCAGCTCACCAAAGGAGATATTGTGGGTGAGAGGATTATCTTCCGCGCCAGCACGACCAAGACCAAAAAAACCAGGGAAGTGAAGATATCTGCAAAACTAGCGGAATTAATAATTGAGTGTGGCTTACCCAAAACTGGGTATTTATTTCCTGGTCGGAAGGAGGGGCATCGTACCCGGCAGTCAGCGGACTTGGCATTACGCAAAGCCTGTGACTATGTAGGGTTCAAGGGTATCAGTTCTCACTCCTTCCGAAGGACTGGGCTGACAAAAATGTATAAGGCCGGAGTGCCACTGCCAACACTGCAAAAGCGATCTGGACATACCAGCATCGCCAATTTAACTTTTTATTTGGATATTGACCGCGATGAAGTCGATGCGGCAGGAGAATTATTGTAGATAGCTCCAGTTTACCTGAATAATTTTGAGAGCAATAAACAAGCGATCGCTACTCAAGCTACGGTGATGCCGAATAGGGTTATTTGCTTCCAGAAGGAGGAAGTAAATTCCGATATTCCCAGTGTCCGCGTTTGCCCAAATCTTGAATAATATTTTCAGCAGTTTTTCTTGCTTGACCACTGGTGCTTTGAATAGCTTTACTGAGGATAGCCTTAGTTTCATTCTGCCAACCGTAGATACTCCAACCAGACTTATCATTTTTCATGAGCAATTCAAGGCACTCGACAGATGATTCTGGCATCGTATCAACAAGTACAGCTAGACGTTCGAGCAGCAAAAAGTCAGGATCTACTTTGCCAGTTAGCTCAAGAATCTGTTTAATCTGTGCAATAGCCCAAACGTCATCAAATTTCCCAGAACCGAACCACCAGCCAAAAGCAGCAAGTTCAGTGGCATAGGAACTACGTTCGGTAGAATTACGTGCTGTTTCCAAACGCTTTTCCCAGAGCAATTGGAGACTATTAAGTATTTCTGGATCTATCTCATTTTCTGTCCTATTAAGACTTCTCCCCACAAATTCGAGAGCATAGCCACGTAACGTATCAGAAGCTAACTCAAAAAACCTTGCCAATGCTCCTGGCTCATCCAAATTCAGCTTCCCACGCCAGTAGAGAGTCATCAAGTGCTGGGCAAGACCTTCATCAGTATGTGTCAGTTTTTGTCGTTCAATCGAGGTGGGATCGATCTGTTCAACTGCATAGCGGTATTCCTCATGTAGTAAATCAAAAACATTGTTATAAATACCAGAAAAATTAATGTAGCTTTCCCAAGCAGCACGTCGCAGATTGCTGAAAATTTTATCTTGTGGAAATATTTTTCCTATGCTTTGATTTGCCCATAGCGGATCTAGTAAAGCCAGCCAAGGAAACCACTGACCATAAACTGAGCGTATTGCTAAAGATGGCTCTATATTTGGGTTAAGATGTTCATCAAGTACCTGCCGTACTTCTGGCATTTCATCAAAACCTCGTTGCAAATGCTCTTCACTCTCAAGTATTTGCTCAAAGTGGCGACGAATCCAGAGGGCATAGCGAACAACTGTGTGCATTGCTTCCCCGCGAACAGTATTAATTGCCAGTTCACTATAATTATTATTTGAGCTATACTCCATTTCTCTTTCTAGCGTGGGGTCTGGATGTTGAGTTAAAAGTCTGAGGATGTTCCAAACCCGATCGCGAAAATTAAACTCAATTGCTATTGTATCAACGTTCAGTCCGACTCCAAGCAAGTCTACCACTGTTCGGCAAGGTTCGAGCCAATTGCTGCTGGGTTCGTTATAAATTGTCTGAGATTTCTTCAATTCTTCAGATTTCTCTGCTAACCAATTGCAGAGACTTAGAACAGATATCCAATCAAATTCTCTTATTTCTTGCTGTTGTTTTGATTGATTATTTAAAGCTTGACGCAAACCTCTAAGCAAATTCGATATATATCTTGCGTGTAGACCTTGGAATTGAGCGGCTCCCTGTGCATAACGTTCAGGACTTTTTTCAACTAGTCTTGCCAGAGCAGATCCTAGCCCTGAGCGTGATGGTTCTTCAAAGGGATCTGGAGAATTTGGCTCCCATGTTCTAAGAAAGGCAACTAGCTCCTCAATACTCATAGATTCTAATTCTGAGTCAGTCTTTGGACTTTGAAGACCTAAGACTCTAACCTCACCTACACCTCCAGAAACAATATCTGAAAGTTCAAGCTCCTTGCCAAATTTATTGACTAAATCATCATAGCGTTCACGCCAATATATTGAAAGACTATCTTTTATTATTGTAAGTTTGTGACATTGCCAATATTTAACCCATTCAGCTTTTGTCTCTTGATCTTCTTGCCAATTCCAGTCAAGTTCAGGATTTTCAATCCAACTTAGAATTTGCGCTTGTTTCTCTACAGAAAGTTGACCAAAATTATCTCTGAGTAAGTGTGCATACTCATAATCTTCGTAAGAACTAGTATCTCTGAATCGCTGAGAATCAACCAGCTTTTCAATCAGCAAGTTGCGGTCTACATCTTGATACTCACGAATCAGGTAAAGTGCGATGCGATGAAAAATTCGCCAGCGTTGCTCCTCCAACTTCTGAACAATATTTCGGATTTTCGTCCGATCTTGTTCTAATATCTGTTTTGCTGTATCCCTTACTGCTTCTACCAAAATTTCTGTAACATCGTAAGGAAGATGATTTCGAGGATGATCCTCAATTGCATATCGCCAGATACGTGAGTAATCCTCCAAGATAGGCGAATTATTCTGCTTTTCCTCAGTTTCTGCATTACGTCTAGAGAACTTAATCGCATCATTAAGCAGAAAAATTAGCATAATTAACGCTTTTTCACCCACTATCTTTACTAATTCTGGCACTAAGGTTTTTAAAATTCTTCGATAATGCGAGTTACTGAAACGTATTCTTGGTTTAGGCAAGGGAAGGTAAACATTGTTATCATTATCGTCCCCATTGTTCAAACTAGAATCTGGCATAACAGCAAGTAATGTTCTAGCCAGTTCTAGTGCCTTTTTAATCTGACCCCCTTGAGCAAGATGTACTATGAAGGCAGCAACTTTTTCTGGAAGTAGAGAGGATGAGTATAATGATTCAATCCAAGTTTTAACTTTAGGAACTAATTGCACTGCTTCTTGTGATGCCATTTCAAGTGCAGCATCAACAAAATCTTCATGGATACGGGGATTGTTGCTTTCTATCTGTCGTGCAATTTCTAGAACCTCTTTCGGCTTGTGTTTAGCCATTCGCACTAGATAGCGAGACTGAGACCACATAGGAAAGCTGACAGTGCCTTGACTAACATCTTCAATAATTTGCGGAGGATTCTTGAAAAACCCTTTATCCTTTAACGGTTTAATCCACTCTGGATTTTGTAGACGATTGAAAAAGTAACTAAAATGCTGTGGGTGAATCAGGAATCCTATAACTTTCTCTATCTGCTGAGGATTGTCTTCTTGTAAGATTTCATCAAGTTTATCTACAGTAGTGTAGAAATTTTGAGCAAATGTAGCAAGAAATGACTCAAATAACTCAAATTGATGACGGATTTTCAGATCATCAGGATCTAATTTAGGTTTAGCGCTATCATGTGTTTCATGTGCTTGTTCCATAAACCACTCTGTTATTTCCCAGTAGTGATTGACTATAGGTTCTAATATATTCAGGTCAAGTTTATTTTCAGAAATACATAATTCAAAAAAGAGAAAGGTTCTTTTTTTATTGTTGTATCTTACTGCTTTATGTTTTTTTATAAGTTGCTGAATTTTACTAAATATTTGAAAATTAATAGTAATTTCTTCACTCTCTAAAGGTATTTCATCTAAACCAAAGCCATTACTCTCCCAAATATCTGCTAGGTTTTCAACTTCATCTTTATATTCAAGTCTTTCACTTATTTTAGGAATAGAATCAGGCAATCTATTACGAATTTCACGAACAGCATGAGATATAAATCTTAATCTACCAGGAATTAGGATTCCAAAAGTTAAGCAAACTGCACCTTCATACAAATTTGCTAGAGAGCTACTATTTTGATTCAGCCAGGAGAGTATTTTCCTACGGGTCGTTGTCCAGTCCGC
This sequence comes from Nostoc sp. FACHB-888, assembly GCF_014696655.1. NCBI lineage: Bacteria > Bacillati > Cyanobacteriota > Cyanophyceae > Nostocales > Nostocaceae > Nostoc > Nostoc sp. FACHB-888. Next base: position 4,716 of record NZ_JACJQM010000151.1, read on the forward strand.
TGGAGGTACTTGAGGTAAATCAGATGAGGTAGGGTGTAGATTTTGACTATTGAGTTCCACAACTTTTTCCCTAAATTGTAGGTTGAACAATTTGACCGATGCCGGGAATAAATCCTGCTATACCACCGCCAATCCTGAAAAGTAACTGTCCTCCACCCATCGCTATAATCGCACCAGCAACTGCTCCTGCACCACCAGCAGGGATTAAATCAACATTATAAACTTGGGCAATCCGAGTTACTACAGATGCCTGTACAGCAATTAAACCAGTATTAAAGGTGAACGCACCAATAACAGGAACACCACCAGCAACTCCTACTGCGGCTCCACCACCCATCATTAACCAAAGTTCGTCTCTGGCTTGGTCACGACAATATTTAGGCATAAAATTACGTTGAAATTGGAGCAGTGATAGGAGTTACAGATCAGATAATCCCTATAGTTAAAATGCCCAATTAAACCGATAAAATTAATCTACTCTTTAAGCTGAACCAGCACCAATTAGCGATCGCTGATTTTATTCCTTTTTTTCACTGGGACGATCATTATGTTTTTTTGGACGAGTTGCTCAACATTGTAATTAACCGTTTAATTTGCCCAACTCGCTTGCGTTGGTCGTAGCGGTGCTTGGCTTCTGTAGTGATTTTTTCTACAAGTGCGTTATCGGCACTAGCAATAGTCCAGGCAGCTTCTAGAAAGACCTCAACTGTAATTCCCCTGTCTTTACAAAATCGTGTTAATTTTTGGTCTAGGTCTTTTTCTAAAACGATCGCTGAATGCCGTCGGGTTTCTGGGTATTTTTCGAGTTCGGATTGGAGTTCGGCGATTGTGTCTGCTGGTGCAGCAGTTGGGTTGGCTGGTTCGGTAACTGTGCTGGATTCTTGTGATGAGTTTTGTTTCTCTGTTTGGGATTGTACTTTAGAAACGAGTGCATCCTGACGTGGTTCAACTGTCGGGCGATTACGTTTATTGCGTAATTGGTTGAGTACGTTATCTGACATTTTTATTTAGCCCCAAGTGAAGTACGAATTTTCTCAACTAAAATTTCAAATGGATATTCCAAGTCGTTATATCCCAACTGCGAGAGGGTTGTACGTTTGTTGATGGCTTGTTTATAGCGTTCTGACTCGCGGATTGATGGTAGAACTAACCCCTCGCCCACTTCGTCGCGCATACCATCTACAGCCGCCCGACTTTCTTGTGCTTGGGTTTTACCAAACCAGCGATCGCGGAACGGTAAAACACCTAATACTTGGGCATCTGTTGCACCAACATCTTGTAAGCCGTTCAATAAGTCGAGCGTCCGCACGAGGGAACCGTAACCTTTAACTGATGCCTCTGCGGGGATAATCAAAAAATCTGCTGCGCCGATCACTGTTAAACAAATTTGCGATCGCTGGGGTGGAGCATCGATAATGCAGACTTTGAATATTTTGCTGACCGCTTCCAATCGCCGCTTGAGTAATGTTGCACCTACTCCACTGTTAGATAAATAATCCTGCACGGTATCGAGTTGATCATCGGACGGGATTAAAAATAAATTATCGTTATCTAGAGTCGGGTAGATGCAGTCTTCTGGTGCAACTGTTTTTTTGAGAAATTCTAATAGGGTTGGTTGGTTGGGTTCCAACTCGAAACCTAGATAGGTGGTGAGATTATGTTGGGGGTCGGAGTCTAGCATCAAGGTGGGTAAACCCTGACGCGATAGCAACCGCCCCAGAAACAGCGATGTTGTAGTCTTGCCCTGACCGCCACTCAAGGAGCTTACGGTTATTGTCAGCATAAATATATTTATTAAATTAGCTATTTAACGTATAGTCATTTAATTATTTTGTCAATTAATAAATTTAGCCAATTAGCTTTTTAGCTTTTTGTAAAATTAGCTTTTTAGCTTTTGTCTGCCGTCAATTTTCTTGTAAATGCGATCGCCTGCTTGTCTGTACTACTCCAAACCCAGTTCTAGCTGCACTGGCTCTGCTTCCTGCGGCGATGCCTTTTTGCTGCGTTGTCTGCCAGTTGGTGGGGTGGATTTCTTAGCGGCTTTAGTTTGGAGTTTGTCACGTTCTGCGCGAATGCGTTCTAGCAGGACGGATGCGGGTTCGTCGTTGGGATCTTGAGGTACGAGTTCACCGCGAAAGGCTTTGGCGAGGATAGATTGGTCGAGTTGATCTAGGTTGGCTTTGGCTTCTTGGTATTGTTGTTCAATTGTCTCAGCAGCTTTGAAAAAAGATTCTACTCGACGAACTATTTCTTTTTGTTCTGCAATGGACGGCAAAGAAACAGGTGTGTTCATTACAATTGGTTGATTAATTTTTGGCATATTACCTGCCGTACCAGTTGCATTTTTTCTGAAATATAATCGAGTAGCTTTATTTGAAAGAGCATAAAATATAAATTCAGAGGTTGCTTTTTCTTCTATTACCTGAATCTTCATCATTAAATCAGGATAAATAAATTCGCCAAAGCTACCATTATAAACTGCACAAGTTCCAACGTATTCTATAGTATTGCTTCTTTGTATTAAAATATCTCCTGGACTTAACCATAAATAAGAATCTATAGAAATTTCTTCATCAATATATTTAAAGTATTCGGGTTTAAACTTTCCCGATGTAGTTGCAGTTAATGTAATACTTTTTACTTTTGTAGGATAGTCAACTGGTTTAGGAGAATAACCATTTCGAGGTTTACCTTTTATTACTTCTTGTAAAGTTGTTGTTTCCCATTCAAAAACATCAGGATTCTGCTCCCGCCAATCAGCAGTGAGGTCGCCACAAAAGGCAGCGGCGAGGACAGATTGACGGAACTGGTCTAGCAGTTGAGGAATATCCTCAAGCGCCTCCTTCACTCGCTGACTCCGAGCCTTCAGTGCCTCTATTTTGGCAACTATCCGGCGTTGTTCGTTGAGGGGTGGGAGGGGAACAATGCGAGGAAATAACTCATCTTTATTAAAACCATTTTGAGCCGACCTAGATACTAAAAACAATGGTGCTTGAAACAAAGGCGTTTCCAAGAAAGCTTTTACCCATCTTTTATCTAATTCTTGATTATCAAAAATAAGTTTAGCTAAAGCTACATTATAAACTCCACTTTTACCTGTGCATATTTTCCCTAAACTAGCACCATATCGAGCAATTAATATATCTTCTTCAGAACATTTTTGCCAACGATTGTTATCTTTGATATACACTACATAGGTATCAGATTCAAAGTCTCGAATTTGAAGAAGACGAACATATCCAAGTTGAGGATGCTGGCTGAATTCAGATTTAGGAGGCTGAGTACCACCTTTGATGTCAAATAAATCTCCAAATTTACAAATTATCCAACCATTAGGAATTTTTTTATTGGATAAATTTTCTATTTTTAAATAATTGCTACTCAACCTTCTTCCTCCCAATCCTCAATTTGTAACTCATTTACCCGAATAAATTCTTTTGTATTATGCGTAACGACTATCAAATTATTCGTCATTGCAATAGCAGCAATCTGCACATCATAAGGGCCAATTGGCGTACCACTAGCAGCTAACTCAGCCCGAATTCTCCCTGCTATCCTTGCGGCTTCTGGGTCTAAAGGTATAATACTAAATTGACTAAAAAAACGTTGCAATATTTCTAAATTTCTCTCCTGTTGGGCGCTACGGTAAGCACCATAGTACAGTTCTAATTGGGTTATCGTGGAAATTAAAATATCTTCTGGTTGTTGGGATGCCAGTCGAGTTGTTACCGCAGGACTACTATTATTGATTAAACGGATACAGACATTAGAATCGAGCAGATAAGTCAAAATAGCTGCTCCCTAGTTTCGTATTCTCCCTGTTCTGCCCGTTCTAGCGGTTCTCCTACCCAACCACCAATTACCTCTTCAAAAAACCCAGGCATCCAGCCCCGTTGTTGTGGTGTAACTCTTTGAATTGTTACCGTAACTTCAATTTCTGTATCTGGCATTTCTACTGGGATATCTAAATGTAAAATACCATCTTTACCCACATGCGACCGGATTTTTATACTATCCATTGTCTTTTCCTCCTAATAAAAAGTTACTCTTGTTTGTCTTGTGGAAGAGAACGCCACTTGGTTAATAACTCTTGTTCTGGACTCATTAGTATTCACACACTACTATTACTACTCCTATTGTGATTGGGTATTTTTATTCTAGAAGCGAAACTTCCTCGGTTTCCGCTTCTCCTTCCAGCAGCGCCGTCAAAGCCTCCATCTCCGCGATCGCTGTTTGTAATTTCGTCATAATAGCGGCTGCAATGATATCCGGTTCTGGTAAATTATCCCCCGACTGCAAACTTTCATCCCGCAGCCAAGTAATATCCAGGTTTTCGCCGCGTTTAGTAATTTCCTCCCGCGTAAAGCAGCGCCAGCGTCCCGACTCGCCTTGGTCAACACGCGGACTTCCCCCATTAGCATCATCGCCGTAAACCTCTTTAAAGGGACTAAAATGCTCTCTAGTTAAACGAGTCCGCTTGCCAAAAATAGGTATATTCGTCCGCATATCGTAAAACCACACCTGCTTGGTATTACCCTTGTCTGTCGTTCCCCGTTGGAAAAACAGCACATTGGTTTTCACACCTTGGGCATAGAAAATCCCTGTAGGCAATCTCAAAATTGTATGCAGGTTACACTTATCCATTAAATCGGCGCGGATGCTGCGTCCTTGCCCATCCTCAAACAGCACGTTATCTGGTAACACCACTGCCGCCCGTCCTCCGGGTAGCAGTCCGCGATAGATATGCTGTAGAAAAGCTAACTGCTTGTTTGACGTTGTAAATGTAAAATCATCCCGTGTTGGCAGTCCGCCACCCTTTTTCGTTCCAAAGGGGGGATTGGTAAGAATGACATTAGCTTTTGGTAACTGCTGCCCCTCGCTAGAGAGAGTATCGCCCAAGTCCACAGCACCTTCAATGCCATGTAGCAGCATATTCATTAATAATAGTCGGTGGGCATCCTGCACCAACTCAATGCCGTAAAATGCTTGGTAGCGGTGAAACGACTGTTCAGCTTCGTTTAAATCAAATAAATCATCCGTGTGTTTTTTGATATAGCGATCGCTGGCAATTAAAAATCCACCCGTTCCTGCTGCGGGGTCTTGCACCAATTCCCCCGGTTGCGGTTTAATGAGTTCGACCATGCAATCAATCAAAGGACGCGGCGTAAAGTATTGCCCTGCCCCTGATTTTTTCTCACTGGCATTTTTCTCTAAAAGTCCTTCATACAAATCGCCTAAGCCTTCTTCCTTGGCAGAGTACCAGTCAGGGCGGCCGCATCATGTCAATAAGACTAGACTATTCTCAATAGACGTAAAAATAATCTCGTTAAACCCTGCTTATTGACAAAGATTTTAGCGATCAC
>NZ_JACJQM010000152.1:0-10045 GCF_014696655.1 Nostoc sp. FACHB-888
TTGGGTGGCTAATGGGCTGTCGGCGATTGGCCAGAGACTATGAGTTATTACCGGAAACATCGGAGACGTTTATCTACCTTGCCATGATCCGGATCATGGTAAGACGATTAGCATAAAATTTTACCCCCCCAAACTTTTCAAACAGCCTCTTAGCCCTGCCTATCTGGAGCGTGAGAAGTACTTGCACGTTCCAGACGATCTCCGAGTTCATAAGTGCCTACTTTTCACTTTACCAAACTTCCGATCAAGGTGGTTATTCCGTGACAGTAATGGAACAGTCAGCGAAGTACCTATTGAAGGTGATATAGTGATATCAAATGCCTTAGGACTGCGTGATTGCGCGCTTGCTGGTATGGGGCCAGCACTGTTAGCCAACTGGCTCATCGACGAAGATATCGCTCAGGGAAAGCTTATCGACTTATTTGCAAATTATCATGTGACTGCGACGGATTTCGAGACAGCTGCATGGCTTTTATACCCTAGTAAAACCTACTTACCAAACAAGGTGCGAGTCATGATTAACTTTCTAAAACGAAAATGCTCTGACTGCAAATAAGATGGTTGTATTGCAAAAACTTGTAAAAGACAAAAGCTCTGTATAAATCAGAACTAGTTATGCGGTTACTCCCAAAATTTGAGCAACAAATTTTACTTGAGCAACGATGTCTGTTTTTTGAATTCGGCATCACTGTGCCAAAACGGTAAAATTATACGCTAAGGCTGAAACCCTTATCAAATAAGGAAGTTTTGGTTCCAAATCTGTGGCTGGGCGCAACTGTTGTCATGGATAATTTTAGTTCTCACAAAGTCACGGGTATTAAGGAAGCGATTGAAGCCGTTGGTGCAAGGCTAGTGTATTTGTCTCCTTATTCTCCTGATTTTTCACCGATTGAAAACTGTTGGTCAAAAGTGAAAGAATTTTTGCGATCGCTTGCAGCCCCTCAAGCACTGAATGTCTTGTAAAACCGTGACTTCTCGAAAGAGATAGGCTTCTCCCTCTGGGGGTAAAAGATCAGCAACCGCAGATGTTTTACCATTGGAGCGCGTAATCTTTAGGTCAGATTTCGCACGAATTGCCCACGACCATTGATGCTCCTGTAACCATCGGATCAACGCACCGTGTTCAAACCCTCGGTCTGCTAATAATGTTACCGAACATCCCTGCGGTAGCAGTCGCAAAGTGGTTTCTAACACCGGGCAGTAGTCTTCAAAACCGACCGTCGCACTGCCGTGTGACAACACCGTTTGCCCCAAAGGAATCGAGCGTCCTCCCCAAACTAAACATACTTACTGGTGCAGAAAAGTCCTGAATGCTTGATATATGGAGGATTTTACTGGCACTAAGAAAAGCCGAAACACTTGCGGTTTAAGCAGTTCGCAATTGTTTGCTCCCATTGATGCCGGGGTTTCGTCATCAAGGGGTAAATTTTTGGGCGACGTTTACGGACTCGTGATTCACTTCTGCCAGGGCGATCGGGAACAGCCTTGTGAGCGATAACTTTTAATTGTTGTACTAATTTTTGCAGGGCATTGGCGATCGCGCTGTAGGGAATTTTGCTCTCAAATGGATCAAATTTGCCGGAAACAAAGTAGCCACGCTTTGCTGTGATGGGCTTGTAGAGTTCCTGCACTAACGCAGATTTTCCCACTCCAGCATAGCCACATACCAACATCATCTCGACATTAATTAAATTGAGAACTTTCTATGCCTTTGTCTCCTTGGCAGTAGGCTTCGCTAACATTGCCCATTCCGGCTACTCTCTCAACTGCTAGATAAATGCTCTATTTATCAGAATTTGGGGCTTTCGAGTCAAAAAAGCGGCTAAAAAACAACGACGCGCAAAAATAATTTGCGCTTCGCAAGCAAATTGGCAATTTCTGTGATAGTCTTTTTATATGGGAAATCAAAACAGCGAAAGCACAAAAAGTGTTCCAAGAGAAATGATATAAACTCAAAGACCACACTTTCGCCTTGGCAGATGCAATGTTTAAATCCGCTACGGCTTTTTGAAACTAACAGACAAAGCCAATGAAGCAGGATAGTGACCTCCGTAATAACTTAAAGTCCATTAGAACTCGCTTAGGCATGAGCCAACAAGATTTGGCTAACATTGCTAATGTGACTCGTCAGACTATTAGTGGTGTAGAGTCGGGACTATATGCTCCCTCAGTAGCCATAACACTTCGCTTGGCCAAAGCGCTTGGCTGTCAAGTTGAGGATTTATTCTGGTTAGAGCGGGATTTACCTGAAGTTGAAGCAGTTCTTGCCAAACCTCTTCCTAATGGTCAACAACTGCGAGTTAGCATGGCTCGTGTAGGAGGACAATGGATAGCTTATCCCTTGATTGGTAAGGATGCTTTTCGCCAAGATATGATTCCGGCTGACGGTGAAGGTGAGACTTGCACAGGTACAAATAAAATTCGAGTCCGTCTTTTAGACGATAATCTTGACACACTTCACAACACAGTTGTGATTGCTGGTTGTGCCCCTGTAATTTCACTATGGGCAAGAGCCACCGAACGCTGGCATCCGCAACTGCGAGTCCAATATAACTTCGCCAATAGTATGGCTGCATTGCACAGTCTATGCAGAGGTGAGGCGCACATCGCGGGGATGCATCTGTACGATCCTGAAACTGGTGAGTATAATACTCCCTTTGTTCGAGATGTTCTGGCTGGGAAGGAAGCAGTTCTGATTACCCTTGGTGTTTGGGAAGAGGGACTTTTGTTAAAGCCAGAGAACCCAATGGGAATTAGAACAGTTAGTGACTTAGTATCTGGGGGAGCGACTATTGTCAACCGCGAAATCGGTTCTGGTAGTCGGATGCTTTTGGAACAAACACTCCAAAAAGAGCAGATACCGTTCGATGCTGTTCAGGGCTTTGATAATATACTCAAAAGTCACCAAGATGTTGCCCAAGCTGTAGTCAGAGGAGTTGCTGATGCAGGTATGAGTACGGCATCTGTAGCTACCGCCTTTGGGCTGGGATTTATCCCTCTACATCAGTCACGATATGATTTGGTGATTCTCAAGGAATATTCGGAAGAAGCACTTGTACAGCAGTTGCTCAGTACTTTAGGACATCGGATGGTTCACTCCCAATTTGAAATTCTCGGCGGTTACGATATCAGCAAAATCGGGGAAGTTGTAGCGATTGTTTAGAGTGGATTGCAATGGTTAGTTGTGTGGTTAAAGGAATACTTGGCGTAAATTTAAATTCCTCCTGCAACTACTCTTAAGGTATGAGCAACCTTTAGGGAATTACAACAACTGATAATGCTGAATTTGTAATTCGGATTGAATTTGAGTTTCCAGCTTGGAATCTGTAGCTTTCTTTTTTCCAATTGGTATTACTACCGCCAGAGAAATTGTTTGAGTGAGCGGATGGTAATACTTGCAATATTCCTTAAGTGATGTCTTATCGCTATAGCTATTAGTCAGAAAAAACAATAAATGATGCTTCCCAATTTGAAGGTAGCGTTAAGGCTCCTGCAAGTTTAGCAATTTCCTGTTCAGCTTCTGTTAACCCTTCAACATCTTGCAGAGTTTCTACTGGGTTTGCTTTTGGTTTGGTAATCCAATTTTTCCAGAAAGGGGTGTAAACGGTGTAAGGTTGATTGCTATCGGTGTGTAATTGCTCTTGAGCCTCTTGGGATTCAACTCAGACATTACGACCCAGGAACATCGCTTCTCTTCCCCGATATGCTAGACCAGGACGTTTTAACTGAGTTTGAGAAACGTTATTGTGTAGAACTCCATAACAGCGTTTTTGAATTTATTCAGCAAGAAAATGGCGCTCTCTGGTGTGACTTGCTAAATGTACATCCAGGCTCCTTCAATCTTCACCACCTGATAGCAACCTATGGCCGTTACCATACTCATCCTGCTGCTGAACCCCTCTACGTGTTGGCAGGAGAAATGATTTATGGCTTTGTGCGACCTGATGGCAGCCAAGTACAGCTTTTAGTTCAGGCACAAGACTATCTTTATATCCCTGCCGACGTTGAACATTGGTGCAGTCCAACTGCATCGTTGAAATTCAAAGGGATACGCTATTTTGCAATTGCAGAAGGTTGGATTCCAAATTATACAGGTACTCAAGTGAGTGATTCGCTCCAAAAGCCGCGTTAAAGATTATTGCTCTTGTAATCATCTGTGATTGTTATTACTTTATATAGCCCTAAACTCAATGTCCATTGATAACGTTTGCTACTATCTTTTAGAACAGTATCCTGATGTAAAATAAAATACCTAGTACGCCACGGTGTAAATATAGCAACCATCTAAAATCCCTAAAAACCACTTCCCCTTTTCCAGATCCCCTGAAAAGTCACATTGGCGGTGGGTTGCGACGAATTTGGTCTTCTGGCAGAGTAATCAAATTGAAAGCCTGCCATTTGGTTGTAACATACTTGAATTTACCAATACCAAAGTCTTTATTAGTAGTCCAGTTATTCCACCGTGCAGTTAAATTGAACCAGTAATCTCCCCCTTCACTAAGAACATAGCGAGCTTTAGAGCGATCGTCAGGCTTGTTAAAATCATCTACCACAAGTCGAGCTTGAACTGTGGTAAACATCCCCATTACATCAATGGGATTAATAGATGCTCGACCGGGTGGCCAAAAGTGGAAGTTGTAACCATTACCTGCTTTGACAGAGATACTTCCGTCAGACTCATATCTAACATTGGCTGGTCGATTGATGTCCCCTACGTAATCTTCTCTATAGGCAGCACCTTCAACTCTCGCAGAACTTTGGAGAATATGCCACTTTTTATCTGTCTTACTCAGATAGTAAGCCTTAATATTTTTTATCTGTACACGGGTATTAGTTGCTGGATTACCTTTAGACGCTTCATATAATTGTCCCCATGCTGTCATTGCTGTAAAAGTACCTGGATCAGCACTGCCTACACGTGGCCCGGTAGCCCAATTATAAGATAAAGGAACTCCATGTGGTATCCCCTCATGAGGTGGTTGCATATCATAAATGATGGTTTCCATAGAGTTGATTGCTTTGGGTGTCTGTGAATCTACTTTGTAGGGAAAACTGTTAGTAATTATCGCAGTAAATATACATACTATAAATAGTAAAAACTTAATTCTTCTAAAATTGAATCCAAGTATTAACACGGTCTTTACCAAGATTTAGTGCCTAAATATTGTCAGTTTGCAGTCATTTTTATAACACACTGCTTTTTAAATGGCAATTTAAAATAGTAATTATGCAAATAGCACATTTGATAAAAATCACAATAATTTTGTACTATTAAATGTCTTGGTACTCAGTGCTTTCAAGCTAGCCATTCATGGGCGATCACTTTTGTGACTTTGGAGAGAGAAAAATATGACAAAAAAAAAGAATTGAGCCGCGACTTAATTTATTTATGGAGAATAAAAAATGCAAGCCCTATTTAAGCCCCCAGATTTATCTGTGGGGTCTTCAATTTGAAATGAGCAAATTCCTTGTACCCTTTTGCTTAAGCAAGCTAAACGTAGCATCTCGCAGAGAAGGGGCTGACGCTAGGCTGCTGACTCTGTACCCTTTAGCCCACAAGACTTCATGCAGAAATTGTGTTTTTTATTTTGGCGTAAAGATGGCTGTTGCGGGCGCTTTCACACAAGCAAAACCAGCACAACTAATTTTTCGGTAATTCCCCAAAAAATAACCAAAGTCAACAGCCTAGGCTGACGCTGATCCTGCAAATTTAGCTTCTAAACTTGCTGCTACTCAATTGGTGGTGGGTTCTCACGAATTTGGCCTTGTGGCAGAGTAATCATATTGAAAGCCTGCCACTCAGTTGTAACGTACTTAAATTTTCCTATACCAAAATCTTCGTTTGTAGTCCAGTTGTCCCACTTTGCATCCAAATCTAACCAGTAATCGCCACCCATACTAAGCAGATAGCGAGCCTGAGAGCGATCGTCATCTTTTTTAGGATTGTCAATTATAAGCCGTGCTTGAACCGTGGTAAACATACCACGCACATCATCGGAATTAATTGTAGCTCTGCCATTTGCAGGCCAAAAGTGGAAGTTATAACTATTACCAGCTTTGGCTGTAACACTACCATCTGATTCATAACGAATATCTGCGGTTTTATTCATATCACCTGAAAAATCTTCTTTATAAGCCTTTCCTTCAACTTTTGTTGAACTTTGGAGAAGATACCATTTACCGTCCGACTTGCTGAGGTAGTAAGCCTTGATATTTTTTATTTGAACACGGGTATTAGTTGCAGGATTACCTTGAACTGCTTCATATAGCTGCCCCCAAGCAGTCATCGCTTTGAATTTTTTCGGGTTTTTGCTACCTACACGAGGTTTAATTGCCCAATCGTAAGACTTAGGAACACCACGTGGCATCTCCTCATGAGGTGGTTGCATATCTTCAATGATAGTTGCGATTGAATTAATTAGTTTTGGACTCTGTGCATCTACTATGTTAAGAAAGCTGCAACTAAATGTTACGGTAATTAGACATAGAAGAAACGGTAGTACTTTGATTTGCCGACAACTAAATTTATTTGCCATGAGCTTAATTTGAATTTACTGTGTCTACGTACATTAATAGACTTCTTACAAAAATCTCAAAAATGAATATTTAACCTCTGATAAAGTCCGATGGTAAGCACTTATGTACAAGGGCTAAAATTTAAGTAGCTATGATAAGATACTATTTTCTAAATGATAATTTTTAAGAGTTATTACACAACTGGCACAAGGCACTAAATAATAACAATACATTTGTAGTTTTAAGGCTGAGTATTTTTAAAAAGTTATTGCCTGAATTGTTGCCAATTCAGGCAACAGGATTTCAGATTGTAAATGAGGATATTGCAAGACTTGCTTAGAATTAATTAACGGGCTAATTTTGATATAACATTTATTTCTACAACCACATTTGTGGTGGACTAGCCCTAGCTTTTACGACACAATCAGTCAACCTATCTGCAAAACTTGAGAGTACTCTTCTAGCGATCGCTCTAGCGAAAACTCCTTCCCTCGTTGCTGAAGTACGTTTGAATCCAGTGGTGACTCCAATGTTTCCAGAATGGCAGTTCCCAATCCTGAGGCATCGCCCACAGCTACTAACTTGCCATACTTGCCGTTCTCCAGGATTTCTAGAGGGCCGCTTTTGCAATTCGTCGCCACAACCGGTGTTCCCACCGCCATTGCTTCAATCAATACACTCGGCAACCCTTCAAACAGCGACGAGAGAACAAATACAGCAGAGCGAGCCATGTATGCGTAAGGATTGCTGACGAATCCGGGCAAGTCCACATCCTCAGTTAAACCCAATTCCTGAATCAGTTTCTTTAGTGATGCCTCTTCCCCTTCATCATCACCTAAAATGACCAGTCGAGATGGACATCGTCGCCGCAACTGGGCAAATGCCCGAAGTAATGTGGGAAAGTCCTTTTGCTTGTTCAATCGTCCCACGCCCAAGATCACAGGCGGTTGACCTGGAACAAACCAGGGATGATCAACTTCTTCCTGAGCCTTCTGAAACACATTAGGGGTAACCACTGGATTGGGTATCACCTGAATACGCTCTACCGACACACCAATCTGCACCAAGTCTTCAGCAACGCCTTGAGAAACCGGAACTACCGCATCCGACCAGGGAAAGAACCAGCGTACTAATTGCGGCATTATTCTAGTTTTCAGTTGCGTTGCATTTTTGGCATCTTGCGAAATTGTATTTTGTACATTGACCACTAAGCGAGTTTTGCTACCTGCTAAACGTCGTGCGCATAGTGCTGCAATATTAGTATCATCTAGGGTTGAAAGCATCACCGACGGTTGCTCCCGTTGAAAATAACGTACTAGGGCTGGAAAACACTGCCACAGCCTCCCTCCGCCCAAATTGACTACCCGAACTTCCGGTGGCAATTGCGACAGATAAGTACCTTCCACTTGCAGTAAAACTAAATCCACCTGAATACCTTGCTGCGAAAACCCCCGCGCCAGATTTAGCATTGCCCTCTCCGCACCGCCACCATAAAGTCTGTGAACAAAAATAGTTAAACGTTTAAACATCTCTTACGCTCCTCATGTGTTGTTACTTAGTAATTACAAATCGGATTCATACAAATTTTATTTAATCACACATAAAATTACTATTTTATATGCTATGAAATTTAGTTTTTAGAAGGTTTTTAGTAGCTTTTAATCTTGTCAAAAACCTTTGGATTTTTTTCACATAAGCTTATTACTTCCTCAATAGCTCTCATTTTTACATCTTAAAATATTTAACGTTTATTTAAGCTATCCCGCAGCCAAAATACATATCCAACTGGAAAACAAATTAACCATAAAAATTTAGCTTCCCATGACTGTAAATTAATTAGTTGTTGTCCTAAGTTTTTTTGTAAATGAAAAGAGGAACGACTGTAATTAATCGCAGCTTTTAAAAAAGCAAAAGGAGAAAATATAAAGTAGCGTATTTCTACATCTAGCATATTTTTACATACCAAGTTTAAACCTGTAGGATTTTTCGATGCAGAGCTAGTTTTTGTGAGTTGACTTGGGCCACCATTAATGTAATAGATACGTAAGCATTCGTTGATGTACCTTGCTTTGTACTTCTGAGTAAGGTTAGACCAAACAATACTCTCCGGAATACAAGGTGTAGGATTAATAGATGGCTCTGGAAAAGGAAATTCTTGAAAAACAGTAGTAAGTTGAAAGCCCCACTTTTCACCAGTTACCTTATATCGGTAGTGGACCTCAGAGTAGTTAGAATCAAGTGGACTAAAAGGATATAAATCCCCAATTAAGTTTCCCTGTGGGTCTTGGCACAAACAATCCACACCAGAAAAGCTACTTTGTTCATCCTCAGGAATAGCATCCCAGTGATATTTGAAGCGTTCTAAAGCTACTGGTATACAGGCATCATCAGAATCTAGATTTACTAAGAATTTCCCTTTTGCTAACCTGGCTGCCTTATTATATGCAACATGCTTGCCACTATTCTCTTGAAAAATATAGCGAATTGTAAATTTAGCATCTTCTTGCCACTTTCTCACAAGGCTTGAAGTATTGTCTGTTGAGCCATCATCAATAATTAACCACTCAAAATCTTGAAAAGTTTGATGTTTTAAACTTTCATAGACTCGACTGATTGTAGAGGCTCTATTATAGGTAGGAGTAAAAATGGTAAACGTATACATATATTTTTCATCTGGCAAAATAGATTTTTGATTGTCAGCGTCCATGATTGTATGCAACTCTAAAAATAGAAATAATGAGTATTGAACTTTTAGATCGTCATTTACTTAAATAGCTATGATTGATTGTAGCTAATGACTGTAATAGGTTGAGTGAGCACGGTAGTTGTAATCATAGAATACATTACCCAAATAAAATAATTAGGGTCTGTGAGGCTATTTTCAGTGATATTATAAAGAAATAAAAATGTTAAATAAATAATAGGATATAATCCTATCGATTCAGAATTAAGGCGTAACCAAGTTATCGCTCGTAAGCAATTTTTAATATAAGTTGAGAGGAAGAAAAAGAAACCCACTAATCCTAATTCTACAGTTATATCTAAAAAACCATTATGGGAATGTGGCGCCATAAAAAATGTCTCATACCAAATATCTGCTGAATCACCCTCCATATCGTGCCAAAATCCTTTATAACCATAACCTAGCCAGGGATACAGAGCTATTTTGCTAATTACAATTGCCCAAATGCCAGTGCGGCCAGTGAGAGTTAAATCTCGTCCTAAAAAACGCACAATAGTCTCCGCATTACTTACTAAAAATATAGCAATGCTTCCTACACTCAATATAATTAAAATGAACAAAGGTAATATTATATTATGGTTTGATCGCAAAGCTCTAAACATAGGCACAAGAGCAAGCAGAATTAAAGCAATCAACAAAGCACTTTTAGAAGTAGATAAAATAACTAGAAGAATAGATATACCTAAACCCAACCATAAGATCCGATGACGTTTACCGTTGTCTAATGCTGCTAGCAAAAACGTCATTATACTCATTACCATAATCCTGGCAAATAGATTTTTTTGA
>NZ_JACJQM010000153.1:0-10013 GCF_014696655.1 Nostoc sp. FACHB-888
TTGCTTGCTCGTCTCAAAGAAAGTATTTCATGAACGAGTAAGCTTTTTCTACCTCCAAAAAATTTTTAGATTGTACATCATCCTTCTATCCGCCATCGCCTTGACTTATGCCATTACTGCGGGAGTGAGCCTTAAAGCTGTAGTCCTTATCCTGCATAGCTTATAGCTTTTCTTAGTGCCATTCATATCTGCTCTTAATGAATATTTGAAAATTGTCCCAACACCTTTAGGAATGCAAATTGACTACCACAGAGTTTACCGCACAGTAGCAGATATTGAATATCAACAAGAATTACTCAATTCTCTGTTAGCGACACCTGCACCAATTGCTGCTGCGGTGGCTGTTAGTCATGCTCCTGAAGCAATTACAGAAACTAAGGTGGTCAGTCTCAAGACTATCAGTAAAAACTTCTGGCGACATTTGTAAATCAGCTTGGCGGAAAATATTGTGAGAAAATTCCAAAATTCAATAAGGAATAAAGCTATGACAAAGATAATTGTTAGCTCTTGGGAGTCAGAGGGGTATGGGCATTCTACCCACAGTCTAGCCGAAATAGATTCTCAATACCAAAAAATAAGAGAAATATCTGACCAGCTAGGAATTAATATCCCAGACTTGGATATACATGTAGGATCAGTTAGCACCCGAACACAGATTATCGCTGATGAATCTGTATTAGATCATGTAGAGCCAATTTATTACTCTGAGGCAGATTGATAATATCCCCCAGCGCATACCGCACTGGGGGATATTTTTAACTGACTTTCAGCTTAATCGCTTGTTTGTCCTCTGGGTTTTTTCGTATGACATCACTTAATCATTAGAATATTTTTTTTGAATATGGAAATTTTATGTAAATTTAACCGCCTTGGACTGACGAAAGTTTACAATATAATTACTGAAGCTAATCTAGTTACAACCAACAGGCTTTGGTTTGATCCATGACTGATAATAAACAAGTTGTCTGCCAACTCACTCAACAAAAAACAAAACGTGTTTTGGTTGTAGCTCCAAGTAAACTCACTATCCATCATCGTCACAGACAATCCTTTCAAACACCGCCTAATTTAAGCAATTGCATTTTCAAAGTCATTGCTAAATTATCTATCGTCAGCGCTATGTTGTTTGGTATTAGTGCGTTGGGCTACTGGGGATTAGAAATCGTTGAAGCTAACACAATCCCGACGATAGAAGATAGATACGATTGGCAAACCCAAAAGCATATTTGTTTGGGTTGGATGTTGTTTACTTTTTCTAGCTTTCTTGGCAGTGCTTCTTTTGGCGACGAGTTTACGCTCTGAAATTCAGAAGGTAGATGTCTAAATATCGCCCCGTGGTCGATTACTAAAAATTAATCCGACGATAGATTTCAGTCAGGGGAATTTCTACGTTTAAACTGTGTAGCATAATCGTCCGCTCAAGGTTAGAGTGAACTTGCCATAGCCAGCGATCGTTACTGTTCCGATCCAAGTTATGATACTGTTCAATGTATGGTTCAGTTTGGCTCACAAGCAGATATTCACAAAAGCTAGGAATCGAGCGATATTTTCTGAACTTGTCCCCTCGGTCATAAGCTTCAGTCGAGGGCGATAAAACTTCGACAATAAGCATTGGATTGAGAATTTCATCATTGCGATTGCCATTGAACTCTGGTTCGCCATTAACAACCATCAAATCGGTATAAGTCCCACAGTGATATTCAGGAATCCAAACTCGCAAGTCGCTGTTATACAAACGAAAATCGGTGTCTCTCAATAAAAAACCTAAGTAAATTAAGAAGTTACTGGCGATGGCACTGTGAGATTCCGACCCTCCCGACATAGTAATAATCTCTCCGTTACGGTATTCATGGCGTTCAGGGTTTGTTTCTTCCATAGCCCGGTACTCGTCTAACGTCAGGCGAGTTGTTATTACTTCTGGGGGACTGGTTTGAGCAAAGACCACAATCAACCTCTTAAATAATTAGCTCTAAAACTATTATCTGCAAAGTCAAGAAGAATTGCTATTGAACGGTGGAATGCCGCAGCCTCCAAGTGGGGTATGATCTATCCAATCGCCTCGTTGCTGATGTGTTTTATTGCCTTTGGGCAAGAATTTATCAAATTCACCAACGGCAAGGAAATACTGGTAGAGACGGTATGGGGCTGGGAGTGGGAACGAGTGCTAGAATATGCAATGTCTGAGCTAAAATTCCTTTACTTTGGTTCCACTCTCAAATAAAATTGTGTAGCCACAAACTTAGTATCTCTCTTGGTTGGATCTACGTTTTCTACTACCTCAGTTTTACCTACAGCAATCAAACCTTGATCGAAAATTTCGCTTGTTGCTGCGTCAAGTTGTTTTTGTGTTGCACCCGCTTGACTCAAATCGATTGACGAAACTTGAGAAATCTTCGGCTTATTCAAAACCAACTTATCTGTGGAGAAGCAAGGAGTTGTGATGCAGCGAATGCCATTGTCTTTTATGTCCACAAAAGTACCTTTTGCTGGATCATTTGTCGCGGCATAGAACGCTTCTTTAACTTTCAAATTCCCAAACTCACCGAATCCAGGAAATGTTACTGGAACAATATTACCTCTGAGAATCACACGGCTACCATCATCATTTTGAATTTTTACCAGTTGGTAAGGTGAGACTTTCAGGGAACTCCAATCAATTGCAGACACATAACATTCGGAGCGAAAAACACCATCTAAGCAAGGAGTAGCTTTCAAGTTGACAAGCTTTATAAAATATCCACCGCATATTGGAGAAGCACATCTGCGAAAATTTCTGCGTACCGTGTAATATCCCCATTGGGGAAACTCTTGATTTTCGACAGTGGCGGCAACAGAATCAGTAGTGTCTAGAGTAGAAATGCTTTGAGCAGATGCTTTGGAGAAAAATCCGTTGCTAATAACTAAAGCACCTAATAGAGGAATGATTGAGTATTTGTAGTTAAGCGATATTTTGTTCATGGAAACTTTAAATCTTGTTTAATGGTTCAATACTTTTGTTAGAATAATATCTGAAAAAATTGCTGCCAAATACAAAAAAAATATACCACTATCATCCATGTAAATTTTTTGGCGAATTGTTAAATAATTTAATTATGACATTTTATTAATAAGTCTTAAGTTAATTGCTTCCAGTCCCAATCCAATGGCATTTGAACGACAATTATGAGTAACCCTCTTTCCCATCCCGAAGAGCCAGACTTCCATTCATCTATTCAGGAAAATCTAAAACAGCTTTCTGCTCAGTTGGGATCTCCTTTGTCCGAATCATCAGTCATGGAAATATACCAGAATGCGTGCGATCTACTGAGCCACGTTTCTCCATCACCTCTTACTCTTGCCCGCGTTGCCGGAACATTACTCGTCTACCAAGTCCAGGACACAGAACCGGAAGAATTTGAGTGGTTCAGCACCCAAGTGAAACAATGTCTGGACGAAGAAGAAGTTGAGGAGTTGATTGAATCGATACATCGCACGGATGCTTTGTAATCGCTGAAAAAGCGGGAGTCTCGCGCACATCGGATACCATCGCATCATCTCTTGCAATTCTACTGCCTTACCTTGGGGCGTATATACAGTTTCCCCAGACAGCGTAATCACAATCCTTTACCGACTCGTCCGCTTGAAGGGAGCGATCGACCACAGTAGACTTGCTGTCTCCGGCTTCCTCCTTCCTTGCAAGCTGGCACAAACACGGCTTCGGGTGACTGAACAATTCGCAATGGGTAACTCTTAGAGACGCTAAAAGCGAACGCCCCGCTCCGCTAACGTAGTTCGCAATTTTTCTAAGTGGCAGCAAACGTACATCAATCAAATTCCACAATTAAGCTTTGTGCCGTTTCGTAAAATGCTTCAACCAATCAACTCTGGAGTATCCATAGCCCAAGCCCAGAGCCTTCATCCATGCCAGACTCATCAACATAGACTCTTCCTTCGGAGGCACTTTAGGGTTATTCACCTGCGCTTTTGTAGCGGCTTGTTTGGCTTCATCAATTCAAAATTAGATTTAAAATAGGAAATCACAATATTGAACTGAATTTATAGCAGCGATATGGCGCGAATCTTATACTATGCACAGCGTTCACCTTACGCTCGTAAAGTGAGAATTGTCCTGGCAGAGAAGCAGCTAACTTACGAACCCAAAGAAACAGACATTAACAATAAATCTCCAGAATTCTTGAGTTTATCTCCCATTGGGAAAGTTCCGGTATTGGTGGATGAAAATGGTCTCGTTTTTTGGGATTCAACGCTGATTGTGGAGTATCTAGACGAGACTTATCCTCAGCCGAGTTTTTATCCAGGCTCGCGCATTGAGCGTTTGTGCTGTCGTCAGGGGGAAGAGTTAGCAGACAGTTTAATAGATAATGTTGTGGGATTGTGGTACGAAACCCGTAAAGGAAATCAAGCTGATTTTGCCACTCAAGCTAAATATCAGTCCAGTATTAATCGTCTTTTAGGTGTTTTTGAGCAAAAGTTGACTAACTCAGCCTACCTATTAAATGAAACTCTGAGCGCTGTTGATGTTGCAGCTATATCAGGGTTGGGTTACTACCAGGGCTATTTCATTCTAAATGTAGACGCGATATGGTAAGATGCAGCGCCAGTTCTACTTCAAGCATCTATTACCGTGTCTGAAATCGAAATTATCAAAGCTTTTGCAGGTCTAAAAGACCCCCGTCGCCGCGCCGGACAGAGACATAATGTACCATTATCTTTGGCACTTTTCACATTGGCGTAGGCGCAGCCCGCCGTAGGCATCGCAGCAGGGAACAAAGGATTTTTAGCAATTGGAGACTGGATTTCAAGCTACCGTGAGCCGTTGATTGAACTTTTTCAACCGCCAAAAAATAGACTACCATCTTATAGCACTGTACGTCGTGCCTTATTACACGTAGATTACGAAGATTATTCCGTATGTCTGAGCAAATTCTTTAATGTACAACCAAATACTGGAGAAACTGTTGGGTTAGATGGTAAAGTCCTCAAGGGTTCATATCAGATTGAAAATGATAACCCTAACTCGGATTCGCATCCAGCGATTATGTTAGTTAGTTCTTATATTGTTGAGCGGGGCTTAATTTTAGAGCCATTTCAAGTTGATGCCAAAACTAATGAAATTAAGGCTTTACCTGAGTTGATTTCCAAACTGGCTCTCAATGGGGTTATCTTTGCTTTTGATGCTATTAATACTCAAAAAAAACTTGTGAGTTGATTATAAATAGTGGGAATGATTATATTGCCGCCTTAAAAGGCAATCAGCTTAATTTATTCAAAGATGTCAAAACAAATTTCACACCAGAATTGGCTTATGAGCAGATAAATAAAGGGCATGGTCGAATCGAAAAGCGTCATGTCAGTATTTGTAAAAATCTCGATGGTATTCGTCCTTGGCCTGGACTTACCACTTTGATTAAAGTCAAATCAGAGCGTCAGGTTTTCACACACAATGTGATTGAAGTAACTAATGAAACCCGTTATTATATTTCATCTTTAAGTGAAACGGCGCAAGCCTTTGCTGAACGTATCAGAGGATATTGGGGTGTTGAGAATAAAGTCCACTATGTTCGAGACGTTACTCAAGGCGAAGATAAATCTAGAATTCGCACTACTCCTCTTCCTCAAATTTTTGCGCTTGCTCGCAATTTTTCACTTAATTTATATCGCAGTAATATGTTTGAAAATATGGCACAAGCTCAACGTTTATGTTCTTTTGGACTAGACACACTCAAGCAGCTTTTTAGAATGAAATAGCCCTGGTCACCAACCGCAGAGGTAAAACCTCAACAAAAACGTAAGCGTGGGCGACCAAAAGGAAGTAAGAACAAGAATAAAACTGAGGTAATATTAACATCTGAATTACTACGGATTCAGAAAATGATTAATTCCCTTTTCAAGTTATTAGGTGATTTTATTCCCCTTAGGTACTTAGTGCTAGATGGACACTTTGGTAACAATAACGCTTTCCAGATGGCTCGACAAGTTAACTTGCACATAATTTCCAAGTTGCGCCATGATTCAGCATTATACATCCCTTATAAAAATCCTGACTCCAGTAAATGCTCTCGTCGTAAATACGGTGATAAGATTGATCATCGTAATATACCTGACAAATATTTATGTAAAAGTGTTATTGAGGATGAGATTCAAACTGATATTTATCAAGCTACTCTGCTTCACAAAGAATTTGCCCAGGCTCTCAATGTAGTAATTTTGGTCAAAACCAATCTTAAAACTAATGCTTGCAGCCATGTAATTCTATTCTCTAGCGACTTGGAATTATCATTCGACAAAATAATAGATTACTACAAACTCCGCTTTCAAATCGAGTTTAACTTCCGTGATGCCAAGCAATTTTTGGGATTGGAAGACTTTATGAATCTCAATCAAACTGCGGTGACTAATGCTGCGAATCTAGCATTCTTTATGGTCAACTTATCCCATCATCTTCTGTCTGATTTTCGTCTCCTTAATCTTGACTCCGGCATTATTGATCTTAAAGCTCACTATCGTGGTTTTCGATATGTCCGTGAAATCTTAAAAATGCTTCCGGAAATGCCTGAGCCTATTTTATTAACTCAGATTTTTGCCAAGCTTACTTCTTTAGGTCGTATTCATGCCGTTTCTACGGGCGTTGAACCCTCGTAAATTGGCAAAGGTATTGATAACCCAACACTATTCTCTATTAACCCAAGTTGCATTAATAAATTGAATGCAAGATGCTATCTAAAGTACCTGGCATTCTCAAGATTTTTCGCTTATTAATGGAGCGCTAATTACAATTAAACAACCACAAAATTGTTTTCGGTGAGTGATAATCCAGCAGATAATTGGGCAAATTTTACCTGAGTAAACCCAGACGCACTGCCATCAAGGTCAAAGAACAGTCCACCTGTAACATTGTCATAAATGAATCGTTGAGCATTAGTGATTGCAGATGTGCCGATGGTAAACTGACTTTGATTAAGTGAAGGTGTTGCTAAATTGACACCAAAACCAGTAGCCGATACCTGAATCAACTCATTAGTGGCGTTAAAGTCATAAAGACTATCAATGCCCCCATTGTAACTATTGAAAGCAAAGGTATCAGCACCATCCCCTCCAATTAGGATGTCATTACCGTTGCCACCCGTGATGATGTCATTACCAGAACCACCATTAAGAGTGTTATTACCTAATGCGCTGTATGCACTAAGAGTATCGTTGCCATCGCCCCCTAAGAGCAAATTAGTGCCTGTTGAATAATCAACAATTAAGTTATCAGCACCAGCGCCACCGTTGAGGGTATTATTTCCTAATGTTCTGTAATAGACTCCTTTGCCAGACTCGCCCTGTTTGTCATATTTATAGCCAGAGGCACTAAGAGTATCATTGCCATCATCTCCAGAGAGCAGATTATTGCCTGATGAATAGTCAATATTTAATGTATCGTCACCAGTACCACCGTTGAGGGTATTCTTGCCAGAAGCGACGAAGAATTCGTGAACATCAGAATCAGAGCCAGAACCGTTGTATATTTCGTAATCCTCTAAGGAACCAGAACCGGAGAGAGAATCATTGCCATCGCCACCATTGAGGAGGTTATTACCTGCTGAATAGTTAACATTTAATGTATCCTCACCAGCGCCACCATTAAGGGTATTATTGCCAGAAGCGGCGACGAATCCTACGTAAACATCATAATAAGAGCCAGAACCGGAGAGAGAATCATTGCCATCGCCACCATTGAGTAGGTTATCGCCTTTTGAATAGTTAATATTAAATGTATCATTACCAGCTCCACCGTTGAGGGTGTTATCGCCTAAAGAGCGATCAATAATGCCGGGTCTGGGACTCCCAATTAAGGCATTGATATAATCATTACCATCGCCACCATTAAGTAGGTTATCGCCTTGTGAAGCGCTAACATCCAAGGTATCGCTACCAACGCCACCATCCAGTAAGTAATTGCCTGTTGAATATGTAGCATCCAAGTAATCAGCACCAGCGCCACCGTTGAGGGTGTTCTTGCCTGAGGCACCAACAATGTTATCGAAATACCTGAAGCCAGAGGCAGTAAGAGAATCATTACCATCACCACCATTGAGTAGGTTATCGCCTGTTGAATTGTCAATTTTTAATGTATCGTTACCAGCGCCACCGTTGAGGGTATTATTGCCAGAGCCGCCAATGGGGCCCGAGACGTAATTGTCGGTAGATGCAGTAAGAGAATCATTGCCATTGCCACCATAGAGCAGGTTATTGCCTGTTGAATAGTCAGTCCTCAATGTATCGTCACCAGCACCTCCTTTGAGAGTGTTATTGCCTAAGACAAAAGCAAGATAGCTAGCGCCAGCGCTGGATTGCTGCGGTTGGCCAGAAGCAGTAAGAGAATCATTGCCATCGCCACCAGAGAGAAGATTATTATCGCCTTCAAAATACTTATAGTCAGCACTCATGTCATGAATACTACTAAGGAGCTTATTCCCCCCACCAGCAGATAGTGTATCATTTCCCACACCACCAATGAGAGTATCATTGCCCACGCCACCCCGTAGCAAGTCGTTGCCACTTTTGCCATCAATGATGTCATCACCTCCCTGACCATTTATGACATCATTTGAGTTGTCAAAGCCGCTAACATTATTGTCGAGGTCATTAAGGAAGGTGGCTGTATTTTTGTTAAAGATAGTGCTTTGGGTGGAGTTGGCATTGAAGACATCAAAGCTATCACTAACAGTAGTTTGCTTATCAAACTCTATATTGCCCAAGTCTACAGTGGCTCCTGTAGATTTGCTCAAGTTATCCAGGTTTTCCAGGGCAAAGTTTTGCAGGATGACCTTGGTAGAATTTATGCCATTAAAGGTGATTTCCAGATTGCTACCATTCTGGATGAGCAGCATATTTTCGGCAGTGAAGCCTGCACCTTGAAATTTTAGGGTGTCCACTTCGGCAGTAACTGCTGTTGTTGGGTTTGTTCCTTTTCCTACTCCACCGAAATCGGTGATAGTATCTATGTCGAGGTTGAGTAAGTATATGTCGTTGCCGAAGTCGTAAACAAATCTATCTTTGCCGCTACCACCAATCAGGGTGTCGTTGCCCTGTTTAGCGGTGATGCTATCGTTGCCTGCAAGACCCTTAATCGTGTCTGCGCTGTCAGTGCCCAGTAGGGTATCATTCCCATTGGTTCCAATAATATCTGCCATGATTTTTACCTAATTAAATCGATTTTTTCAGTAATTTCAGTTCTCAATCTTGAATTTAGTGCTGTTTTTGGGCATAAAATTTCATTGAAATTTGACCTTTTCGGCATACTTTACACACTTGATGGCTGGTTTGGCTGCTTACACCTATCTGCCCAAAAAACCTTGGATTGACATTTACCCAAAAGATTTGCCTGCACTGCCTCCTGCCGTTTTTTAGTTCCGTCAACTCACGTTACACAAATAATGTGACTTTAGACAAAATCTGCCCAAGCCACAAGGCATTACTTGTCCGCCCTTGAATGTCAAACACTGATACTATCGTAGGCAAATTTCTTCTGCCATAAAACTAATACAGCCAAAAGTTGCCTCAAAGTTGGAAACCAAGGCATCACTTGTCACACAGTTGAAAAACCAGCTAAAAGTTGTCTAAAAGTTAGGCTCACTCCTGCCGATTATTCAGCTCTACCAACAGTTCAGCTTGCAAGCAAAGCAGTAGCATCAATCCGACTCTATGTTATATCTCCTTCTACTCCTCGATCCAAGCATAAGTTGTCCGAGTTCAATCCAAGCCATAAGTTGTCAAAATCGGACAACTTATGGCTAAAATCACATCATACTACATTTATAGTACAATAATGTTAATACAAAATAAGATACCCTTATCTTTTATCCGATATAATCTACGATTAAAATACACGAACCCTAGCAGAGAGGCTCTTGAGCAGGGGAGCAGAGGGGCAGAGGGGCAGAGGAGAAAGAATGCTAACGTTTCATTAACCAAGGTGTTGGGTTGGCAATCATATTTACTAGACCACCCAAAATTTGGAAGTAATC
>NZ_JACJQM010000154.1:0-9981 GCF_014696655.1 Nostoc sp. FACHB-888
TTTATGGCAAAACAATTCAAAATGCAAAATTAATTTCATTTTCATACATTTGGAATTTTGTATTAATAATGCATGAATTTGAGCAAAGCGAATGGTATGTTGTCCTAAAGTGAAGCGGGGGTATTTCCAACCGTGGGGAATTATTATTGTTGGTTGTATTCTTCTGCCTCCTGATTAAACTTGACCTCAATGATTTCTTCGACGCACCCCATTGCCTCAGTTAAATAATGCAGCACATCTCCCAAATGAGTTGCAGCTTCTGGATCAATCTTCTTGTCCGCAATCAACAAAAGCCAGTTTTCATCTTGGGCAATCGCCTGAATCTTTAAGTAGCACGAGTTGAATTGCTTCAGTATTTCTATCGGTTCCATTGGTTTATCCGATGAGTTGTGGTGTTCTATTTCGATAAACTGATAATTTGGTTTTGCTCCTTGTCTGTCTTACGGTGGGTCTTACTGCCCACCCCTTTCTTTACGCTGCAATCAAATAAGCAAGCTTGTGGAACGTACCTCTTTAACCGTTCCCATTCTTCATTTGTCAGTGCATCAAATTCAATATCTAGCAACTCTTCTTCTGTGGGTAGTTGTTCTGTAGTAGCCGTAAAGTAGCCTGCCATTGTCATGGAGTTGTCTAATCCCACTGCTGCATCCAGCGACTCGGCGTATCGAATCTGATTTACTCCGTTAGACCAGTGGGTGATGTGTTGAAATATCACCCCAATCATGGAATGAGCTTTGTATACTCGATAAACTCTGGGGCAAGCTCCATTCATGTAAACCAGCTTGTAGGGAGGAATTTCTTGTACCTCTGCGTTGGGGTCTGTTGGAGGAAGGAGAATTTTCTGTAGAGGATTATCCAACTGGTCTTCTTGAAGAGAAAATGTGGTAATCATATTTCATGTGCCATGATGATTTCGATTGTCTAAATTTCGGTTGAGCGGCGATCGCATAACTCTTGGACTGCAATCGCCTTTTCTCACTTCCAGAACGAGGAATTTCTTACACCTCGCATTCGCATCTGCTGGAGGTAGCACAAAATTCTCTTAGCAGTCATAGAAACCCGAATCTGAAAGTGTGATGTTACTTGCTGTACTATATGCAATGATTGTCTGTAATTGCATATAGGTGGCGATTGCAGTTGCTTGGACTGCGATCGCCTTTCTCGCAACAGCCACTTACGCCGCTACTGCCGTTCGGACTCCCAACGACGCAATCACATCTCTTGCATTGTCAGCAACCTGATTCACCCCGTACTGTCTCGGTCTTGCGTACCAACTTTGGTGATTACACCCGACGAAGCCGACCAAATGCCCGTCTCGGTAGAGTTTGGTGCTGAACGAAAGCCAGTCTATCTCACCGTGGTACACACCAAAAGCAGTGCAAGCTTCCTCCAGTTCATCGCTTAATCGTTCGTTCCGTTCCCGTGGCGTTTCTGGGAGAGTCGCTTTGACCTCTGCAACTGTTA
Source organism: Nostoc sp. FACHB-888 (assembly GCF_014696655.1). Taxonomy (NCBI): domain Bacteria; kingdom Bacillati; phylum Cyanobacteriota; class Cyanophyceae; order Nostocales; family Nostocaceae; genus Nostoc; species Nostoc sp. FACHB-888. Next base: position 1,465 of record NZ_JACJQM010000154.1, read on the forward strand.
CCAAGCAAGTAGCTACCCAGAAAGTCTGAGTGGCGTTTCTGGGAGAGTCGCTTTGACCTCTGCAACTCTTGTAGCGAACCAGTTGCGGTCAAATGGTAGCCGTCCACCTTCCACAAATTGCACCCATACGGTGATTCCACCTTCTATCCAGATCGTGCGAATTGATTCGGGTTGGACTTCGATAATCTCGCCAATGATGCGCCGATCTCTGCTGGTGAGAGGATCTTGGGTTGGAGCTATGGCTTCGGCTTGGGATTCGAGGTGGCTGTACAGTTCTGCTTGTGCTAGGGCTTGCTCGTCTTTGAAGGGAGTATTTGCAATTATTGTTTGATTGAGTTTGAAGCTTGAGGGTGCTTGTTGTGTGTAAACAGATTGCGTCATAATGAGGATCTCCTGCCTCTATATGGGGTTAGGTTTTTCACAAAAGGCGATCGCTAGTTTTCCAGACAGGGTGATCGTCTTTTGTTTGTATCTCATGAATCTAATATACTATTTTGGCTAGCCACTGTCAAGACACAATCTAGCCAATTAACTGATCTACATAGGCTTTAGACATTAATAGAAGTTATAGCCACTGGCTAGACCGTGCTTTATAGTGTAAATAGTTGTTTAAATTCAAAGAAGAAAAGATGGCAGACGAAAGAAAGCTTTCTACTAGGAAGCGTGGCGCTCAGATGAATGTAAGGCTTGATGAGAGCTTGTACGTTGAGTATAAGGAGTTGCTAGAAAAAGAAGGAACAAGTATGACTGAAGATATAGAAAGCTACATTAGAGGTAGACTCGGTAGAGAAGAGAGTGAAACTAATGTTGTTGATATCAGGCAAGTTATAGAAAGACAACAACAAGAGATAGCGGAGATTAAAGCAGAACTGGGAAAATTAAGGGCGGGCTAGCCGCAGAAAATCAACAACTCAAGAGTCAGCTAGAACACATGCTAGCCAGCGCCAAAAATCTCATAAATCTAGCAACAAACTCGCCTCCTATAGAACAATAGGGGGCGAAGCTTTTAAAGGGTGGTGATATCTGTCTAGCCCAGTTGCTTTTGTGGCTAGCCTAGTGCTAGACTCAAAGCAATTATGCTGACAAATTCAAACCCCCAGCGATTGTTTTCGAGGCAGGCGCTGAGGGTCGTTCCACAAACGCTCAGGTTTATGGTTAATCAAACAATATCAAATCTTCTTGCACCATGCACAGAGGATAATACCGTTATTGACTACAACCCCGGAACAACATCGCTTTTAGATTATGGTGTTGTCAACACCAGCATCCAGGAAACCTTCACCGCCATTGACCGGTTCGAGTGGCAAGCATCCGATGAACTTCGACTGATGCGAGATAAAGGCTATTACGAAGATGGTGGACACAAGAGCTTTGAAGCTTACTGCGAAAGCGAGTTGACCAAACACGGGGGATATCGCAGAGTCAGGGATTTGCTTTCTGCGAAGAAAGTAGTTGATACCCTGCCAGAGGAACTCAGGGAAAAAATCACTAAACCCTCTCAAACTCGCCCCTTACTCCGGCTGGTTAAAACTCCTGATAAGTTACAGGAAGTCGTAGCGATCGCAGCCCAGGAAAAACCTTTCCCCACTGCCGCCGATTTCGCCAAAGCAGTACAGCAAGTCGCACCAACAACTAAACGCGCCACAAAAAGCGAAAACCCTAAAACGCAATTGTGTAATTCTGTCACTGTTTCTTCCCTTTCACACCCTCGTTATGGGGATTCGGGAGTGATTGAGGCAGACGCGCCCAATAACTATCAACAGATTGTCACCTTCAGCGATGGTGAGAGGCTGTTGATCAACAATGCTGATTTGACTGGTTTAAATGACGCAATTGTGTCATTCTCAGGAGAGCGCACATACCCAAAAGAATACGCCGAAGCGATCGCCCAAATCAAAGAGCAATACCAGCAAGATTTAGAGCGCCTGGAGCAGGAATTGAGAATTGGGCTACAAGCAGAAGCAGGAGCTAAAGCTGAGTCCCAGGTACAAGAGCAAATTCAATCTCTGCAAAACCTGTACAAGCAGCAGAAAGAGCAAAACATCCAGTTGCAGGAACGGCTCTCTGAGATGGAGGGGTTACGGAAACTGGAAATTGAAAATCAACAACTCAAGCAGCGTATTCAAGATTTGGAAAACTCGGTTGAACAGCGCCCTTCTCAAGAATGGGGAAATACCATGACCCAGCAAGCAACCAAAGCTTTGAACAAGCAGGTAAAACTTGCACTGGAGAAAACAATTGATCTGCGATCACTGGCCCAAGAACCACCCAAGGAAAATGCACAAGAATGCTTACGACTCATGGGCATGGCATTGAAAAACCTTGCCAGCGCAATGAACAACACCCAAGCGTTAGAAGCTGCGGCAATCATTCTGGGAAGTGAACCGACACCACAGGCTATCGCTTATCGAGCCGAACAATTAGAAATGCTACCCCAAGCGGTTAGTGATATTAGGTCAGTGCTAGCTAAACCTGGGTGTACTTGGCAAGACTATTGGGCAGTGGCGCAAGAGTATGAGGTAATCAAACAGGACTACTGGGCAGAATTAACTAACCAAGAGACTGATTTAATTACCGCACTCCAGAACGCATCCTCTCAACCCGACACTATTAAAGTTGGTTCTATCGTTGCCCATGCCGACCCATATCGTACTTTGTATGTCGAGAAAGGTGAAGTAGTAGAGGATTTAGGCGAAGAGTTGGTAGTTGCTTGGGATCATTGGCGAAACGAATCGAAAAAGACTGACAGGTATTTCCGAGATGAATTGCGGTTCTGGCAGCCTCAATAGGCTTTCAGTGTATCGGTGACTTTTTAGACAAACAAATATCGAACTAAACCCTGCGATGCCGAAGGCGGTAAACAACGCTGTAGGGAAAATTCGGTGCGTCTATATAAATAGGAGATTCTAGAATGACGAATTACAAAGGTATTCCACCAGAAAATTTGATTTGGGCAGTCAAGCATTTTTCAAATTGCGCTCTCAAACTTTATAACTATACTTGGGCTGTACATCCTTATAAGCCCAAATACGACAAATACTCTACTACCTACATCCCAAGAGAAATCTTACTTTCAGATTTGGAGATAAAAGCAAACGTCTTAAATAAGGCGATGGCGGAAGTAAGCGATAGCAAATTGTTTAAGATATTTTATCTTCCCAATAGACCATGCTATGAAAAATATGCTGGTATGGTCTGTTTCTCCGAGAACAAACATGGTATTTATTTGCCTGAATCAATGGAGTACAAGTTCAGTGCTTATGACGAGTTTTTAGCATCAGAATATTGGCAAGACTGTAGAAGACTAGTTCTAACTAGAGACAATTTTAGATGTGTCAAATGTAACGCTAATCAAAAATTACTTGTTCATCATTTGACTTATGAGCATCATGGTTTCGAGATGGAATACTTAGAAGACTTGATTACTCTGTGTCGTCGCTGTCATGCCTCTGCTCATCATGGAGGCGAGAAATGACTACTAAATCGAAACAGTCCGCTGGCTCAAAATTCAATCGTCCTCACATGATCATTCCAGAAGAGGACACGACATGGGCAGTTAATCAAAAACCATGTGTGCTGAGATTTTGGCAGCAGTGTTGGTTGGCTGACCCTTATGGCTCACGCTGGATGAAATTGGTGACTAATTTGAGTGACTCGGCTTTTAGATTAGGTAGAAGAGTTTTGGAAGCAGCCAGTTTATTTGTGTTTCGTCGTATTAGCATTGGCAGTGATGGGAGAACATCAGTATGGTACGTGAAAAATCTGCACGGTGCGCAAGTTAAGGATTTTTGGCAGATTGAAAAAGCGGAAAATCGCTCAGAGGTGTCTCCCCAAGTTGAGCAATTTTCCAAGAAAAATAAAGCGAATACCGCCTCAAATAAAGCGGATAACATTTCAATTCAAGCGAATACCGCATCAGAAAAAGCAAGTACTCGGACTCAAACCCAGTCAGAGCAAGAATTCCATCAAGTCTCAGGAACTGCTCAAGAACACATCACAAACTCATTTGATGAGTTTGTGATGTGTGTCTCTGACCCGCTTACAGGAAATCTGCGTGTAGAGGAGACGGCTCACGCGCCCTTGGGGGGCGCGTCGCCTCAATCTGTTCAAGGCGTGGAAGAATTAGAGAAAGACTTGCCTGTGGCAATGGACTGTACATCGCTAACGCTTGTAGATGCTGCACCGAGTCAGTTTACTTCGTTGTTGGCTGAAAAACAGAACTGTAACGTTGAAGCAATATTCCCTCATGAAGGTACTTGTTCCGCCGCACCCATCGCACAAAATGAAAAATCTCTAAATTCTGCGATGCCTGCGGCGGGCGTAGCCATCGCTAATCAACCGCACGGGCAAGTAAAACAGGGAAATTCAGCTTCGTTGAAGACTAAAAATTCAGTTTCAGGTGTAGAAATCAAAGCAGATCATGAGGGTGAAAGTTCCACCGCGTCTGTGCCAAATCCTGAAAAATGGTCACATGAGGCGATTGTTGCAAGGTCAAATATGCGACCTGTAAGAAGGGAAAAACTGAATCGAGCGGCGAATTCGGGCGAAAATCCGGGTTTTGACTTCTTGCAAGAGTGCTGGAATGATGACCCTGCTTTGCAGATTGTGATCAAGAAGTTGTTGGCGAAGTTTCCGCAGTGGGGGGTTGCGATTGTGGATAGGGTGCTGATGAAGTGGGAGAGGTAACGCGAGAACTTTATAAAGTAAAGTTTTGTAAATTATTCAAGTTCTTGCGAAAAACTGGAGTTTCCGGGTGAAAACTTAGTGGGCTAATTATTGGCTATTTAGTAGCTAGTAACTTGATTTATGCTTAACTAAAGTTGGCTGCTGCTATTAGTGGAGGCTTTCAATGTCAGGTTTGGGTTTTACTCATTGGGGTGCTTTAGCGGCTATCGCTTTCGGTGTCAGCTTTTGTACCATTGATTATGCGAAAGCTCAAATTACTCCAGATGGCACTTTACCAAATAACTCTAGTGTCACAAGAGAGGGTGACACCTTTAACATTACTGGAGGAACACAAGCTGGCGGTAATTTGTTTCACAGTTTTGGTGAGTTCTCTGTACCTACTGGTGGCACTGCTTCTTTTAATAATGCTCTAGATATTCAAAATATAATTACTCGAGTAACGGGTGAATCAGTTTCTAATATTGATATTGATGGGTTAATTCGCACGTTGGGTACGGCTAACCTGTTTCTAACAAATCCCAATGGAATTGTATTTGGTGAAAATGCTTCGTTGAATGTTGGTGGTTCGTTTGTTGCTACTAGTGCGAATGCACTGCAATTTGGAAATCGAGGATTTTTTAGTGCTACTGATAAAAATATCCCTTCAGAGTTGTTGACTGTTAATCCTTCAGCATTGCTGTTTAATCAGATTAATCAAAACGGAGGGATTCAAAACAACTCAGTAGCACCCGCAGGAACAGACCCAGCAGGTTTAAACGCATTTGGTTTACGAGTACCGGATGGTAAAAGTTTACTACTGGTGGGTGGGAATGTCAGCATGGATGGGGGACGATTAAATGCTTATGGTGGGAGAGCCGAGTTAGGAGGGTTAGCCCAAGCTGGTACTGTAGCTCTGGGTGTAGATGGCGATAATCTCAGCTTGATATTTCCTGATAATGTTGCGCGAACTTCAGTATCCCTCACGAATCAAGCAGGTGTAATTGTAACTGGGGCTAGTGGCGGTAATATTGCAGTTAATGCTAGGGATTTAGAAATATTGGGAGAAAGTATTTTAAGTGCTGGTATTGGGGAAGGTTTGGGGACACCTGAAACTGTCGCGGGAGATATTACGCTGAATGCTACCGAGTCAATAAAAATTGCAGGCACTGGGAGTAATGTTCGCAATCTTGTGGGTTTGGGGTCACTTGGCAATGGGGGTAACATTACTATCGATTCTGGTTCATTGTCGTTACAAAATGGCGCTGAACTTATTGCCTCAACTTCAGGACTTGGTAATGCGGGGAATGTCAATGTTAATGTTACAGATGCTGTTGATATTGCTGGAAGAAACAGTGGGATTTTGAGCAGTGTGCCCACGGGTACAGTTGGCAATGGAGGTAATATCGACATTTTAGCTGCAACACTATCACTAGTTGATGGCGCTCAAGTTACAGCCTCAACATTTGGACAAGGCAATGCAGGTGCAATCAAAGTTAATGCTACTGATTTTTCTACCGTTTCTGGTAATAATTCTAACTTTAACAGTGACTTTTCCGTTAGCTCTCAAAGTACAACAGGTACTGCTGGAGATATTATCCTTACCTCACCTATAATTACCTTAGATAACACTGGCACACTCAACGCCCAATCTGTATCGGGTAATGGTGGCGACATCAACTTACAAACTGATTTACTTCTTCTGCGTCGTGGCGCTCAAATTTCCACTACCGCAGGCACAGCACAGGTTGGTGGTGATGGCGGCAATATCTCCATTAACACTTCAGGAATCTTAATAGCAGTCAAGCCTGTTCCCGAACCAACCTTACCATTGAGTGTGTTTGCGCTCACTGCTTTTTATGCTGCTTGGAAGTTAAAACGTAAACAGGAGCAAACTCATGAATTGAAAGCTTGAGTCACCCAAAAAATCAACACAAGCTAGATAAAAGCTATGGCAGTAAAAGTAAGGAGCATCCTTACTTTTTCTATTACAATGCATAAGCCATTAATGCGTTAAATCAATAACTTCAAGATGAATAAAATAGTCACAGCAAACATAAGAGCATGATTATGAATTCAACAAATCCCCCTGAAAACGTGATTAATTGTTTGCAGACTATTTTGGATGCGATTGCTGTGGGAAATTACGAACTTTTTCTCGCTGTGGGTGATTCGGACTACAAAGCAGGGATTACCAAAGAAATGTTTGATACAGTTAGCTCCCAGCTAGCTCCACGGATGTCTGAGGGTTATAAAATTACTTACTTCGGTCATCTTATACAACAAGGTTATCAAATCTATCTGTGGAAACTAAGCTTTGTTGATGGCAAAGATGAATTTGCGGCACGTATGACTATGAATAGGGACAAAGTTAGTGGCATTTTAATTACATGACGTAAGTAAGTAGGTGCGAAAAAACCCAATTATGTAAAGATAAGTAAATACGGAGAATGCATCTACTGAGGTAACTGAAATATGGGTGCTCGTTTAAGGGTATTTCTTTCAAGTGAGGAAGACCGAACTTTGTTAAACCTTAGAACTGCGGATGTAACACAGAAAGTCAAAGACCGAGCAGAAGTAATCAGATTAAATGCACATGGCTGGTACGTAGAAAAAATAGCTGCTCATTTTAATTGGACTCCACAAACAGTAAGAGAAGTTTTACATAAATGGCAGAAGCTAGGACTGGAAGGGCTTTGGGAATTACCTGGTCGAGGGGGAAAACAAAAATGGACTGAAACTGACATTGTGTTTTTAGAGGAATGCCTCAAAAAAGAACCACGTACATACAACAGTTGTCAACTCACTGAAAAATTAGAACGTGAGCGCAATGTGCAACTGAGTCCTGACAGATTAAGACGGGTACTCAAAAAAAGGGGGTCAATTGGAAGCGCACCAGAAAGAGCCATAAAGGAAAACAAGACCCCGTAGTACGCGATCGCAAGCAAGCAGACTTAGATATGTTGGAACTAGCGTCTGCAACTGGAGAAATTGACTTAAAGTATTTGGATGAATCAGGGTTTTGTGTATGGAGCGAACCAAGTTACACCTATTACTTCAGAGGTGAGCAAAAACGTTTAGAACAAAACAAACGTCGCGGTCGTAGATTAAGCATTATTGGATTCCTCCAACCAATAATCAGTTTTGTTTACGGTTTGGTGATCGGGGGCGTTAACCGCAAGTCTTATATCCAAATGATGGAGCAAGAAGCAGTTGCTGCCCTTCATGACGGGACGTATTAAGGTAATTGTGCAGGATAACGGGCCGATACATCGATCCCTTGAGGTGCAAAAGTTATGGTCAAAATGGGAGAGCATGGGTTTATACATCTTCTTTTTGCCCAAATATTGCTCCGAGATCAACCCAATTGAATTGGAGTGGCAGCACCTTAAAAAAGATGAACTATGTGGGCAAATATTTGATGATGAGTTAGACCTTGCATACGCCGTGATTGATGGCGTTAAAGCTAGGGGAGAAAAAGGCAAATACAGTACAAAACTTATTAAATTTTACTCTACCCGTTCTGGTTAAGCTTTCGTTACATAGTTAGAAATTTTCCCGCCCACCTACTTACTTTCGATAGAATTTGAATTCTAACTTGAGTTATAGCCTACCTTCTATTTTAAGAAGGAGCGGCTGCTCCATCAAATTACAGCCTAAAAATGTTAACTCAGTGTAGACGACAACTAAAAGCCAATTGCTTATATTGAATTCATGTAGATTGAGCAAGTGAATCGCAAGGTTCCATGCTTGATACAGATGTAGAAAGATGATCGACGACCATAGTTCCAGTTCTTTAGTTGTGCCAGCTTCAACCCAAGATCACAGTCAAGGTGTGCTAAGTGCCGCCGTGGT